>JAQYWJ010000046.1 GCA_030145005.1 Desulfobacter sp.
ACTTTGATTTCTAAGGCATAGTCCGGGTTTAAATGGATGGGTACAAATAAATAATACCATCCATAAATAGTGGCGTTGGGGCGAGATCAATGCACCCGCAATTTTTATCCCGGCACTGCACTATATCCAGGGGATATTGTCAGGCATCAGTTGAAGCCATGATGCAGGTACTCTTTCCCGCTGCTTTAGCTCTGTACATGGCACTATCTGCCCGTTTAATAAGGCGCTCCATTGAAATCTCATGATCAGGGAAAATGACTGCACCAACGCTGGCTCCGATTTGAGCAATCCCTGCCTTAAGTCGGAATGGTTGACCCATTGCCAACACAATTTTTTCACCTACCTGCTTAACATCTTCAGGTACCTTGATTTCAGATAAAATTACGGCGAATTCATCCCCACCTAAACGCCCCACAGTATCCTCTTTGCGTAAAGTTTTTTCCAGCGCTGAACCGACCTTTATCAAAAGTTCATCTCCGGCATCGTGGCCCATTGTATCATTTATTTTTTTGAAGCCATCCAAGTCAACATATAACAAGCCGAAACGACGTCCATGTCTATGTGCATGTGAGATTTCCTTTTTCAGTCGATCAAAAAAAAATTTTCTATTTGGTAGTCTGGTTAACGAGTCATAATAGGCCAATTCGATTAGCTGGGCTTGATAAATACGATGTTTGGTTATAGCGAAAGCTAATTGCCACGAGCCAAATGAGATTAATAAAAATGATCCTGCCCCAATGGCAAAAATCTTTTTTAATAATTCTCGTTTATAGCTTTTCATAACTTCAAAGGGTATATGGGAAACCAGCACCCAAAAATATTCTGAGGAATTTGATTTCTTCACACTTGGTTTGTATGAGGGGGACGAACCTGAATTGGATCTATGCCCTTCTTGCAATGGATAAATAGTAATGAATGTAAACAACCCATTTCCAGTATTTATCTGGCCGGATTTCTGTTTACGAATCATGCGCCACTCTTCGGGATAATCCACAGCAAAAGAAAGTCGATCCTTATTGTCGAACATGAACCCCCATTCCTTTTTTTTGATTGAGTTTAACAACCAATATCCTTCCGTGTTAAGCAACATGTTTTCGCTCGGTTCTCCAATTTTTTTCTCCCGAATGTAATCTAAAAAATTTTTAGCAAGGTAATTGAGTAGCACTATGCCATGTTTTTCCCCATTCTTATTAAAAACAGGGGTACCAAAGCGAAGCATTGGTTTGAGGGGTTCCTCTATTTTGCCATGTTCAATATTCAAATCCAGAGGAGAGACGAAGATTTCCTTTCTCCCTAATCTAATAGTATCAGTGAAATAATAACGCTTGGCCTTATTTTGCAGCTTTTCTGTAGGAACAGCCTCTGGATTTCCATTTGTGAAATTGACCCGCACGCATTCCATACCGTTGTTATCTATATATCGGATCTGATCATAAGTTTTTTTGGCCAACAACATTGCAATGTATTCTTTTTGAATATCCCTTTTCGTTTTAATATTTTTAAGATCTAAATACGTTAGGAGCTCGTTTTGGCGCGATAGGAATATTAAGTCCCCGATGATGTCATTAAACCTTTCTGTGATATCATTATGCTGATGACTCAAAGCATTTTTTTCTTGCGTTTTTATTTCAGAAAAAAATGTGTTGAGCTCTGCCCGATAGAACCAGGCACTTGACACTGATATCAACGAACCGATTACAAGGAACAAAATGAAAAACAGATTTAGTGCTTTTTGCGTAGCTTGACCAAGTCTCTTTTGCACCCACAATCTCCTGTTTGATTTGAATTTTAAGTTTAGGACCGCAATTTCTGTTCAATTTTTTTATTTTCAAGTCATATTTGATAAAAAATACTACGTTACGTCAAAGTGAATGTAAATAATATTATGCCTTAATTTCAGAGGCGCCGGCAGTACTACCAAGGTCTACAATATTGGTATGATTAAGAGCCTGTTTTGAAAAAACAAAGGCCAACTTAACTGGAGATTAATCTTGTTTTTACATCTGATTGTCCTGGACCGGATCTTTTTACGCTCGACAGAATTTATAAAATATGCTTGAATACTCTTTCTCAAAGGTAACTTGCTTCAAACTCCAATGATAATTTAAGGAGGCGTATGGACAGTTCTGCAGCATGCTTATCAGAATCTATCATATTTAAGGGCCTTGACGCCCGGGATATTGACAGTCTTGTTCCGCTGTTTTCACGGAGGACGGTTGTGCCTGGTGAAATTTTGGCACAGGCAGGTCATGGCACCCAGTTTTTCTTTCTTCTGGAAGAAGGTGCTCTGCTTGTGGCCATGGAAGAGGGTAGGGCTGTGGTGCTCAACAGGCCAGGGGATTTTGCAGGCCTGTCAATGGTGAGCCATAACGGCACAAATACTGCCACAATTACGGTGCTGGAAAAAGGGGCTGTCTGGGTTGTATCCTGCCTGAAGATCCTTGATCTGACCGGCCATGATACCCAGATGGCGGCTATAATTATGGAAGGATGGCAACAGTTCTGTAAGGAAAAAGCCCCCTTTTGTTCAAATCTTGCCGAAACAGGCGTTATTTAAAAATTAATAATAAAGAGGTGAGTCTTGAATGGAGTTGACGCGGTTGGCGTTCTTTATGGACTTGAGGCCATAAACGCCCATAACGGATGGGCCATTTCTGTTGTGGGCGTCACTATTGTGTTTACAGGGCTTGTCTCCCTGTCCGTCCTGATCTCCCAGCTTCATAAGCTGGTGACCCTGTATAATAATCCTGGAAGAATAAAAAAACTGTTTGCTTTAAAATCTAAGTCTGCTGCCAAGGCGGGTACCCCTAAAAAGCACCTGGTCCTCACTGAGGCTCAAAAACAGATATGCCGGCAGTATAACCTTTTGGCTCAGACCATGGATGATGTGATTTCTTTGCCAAAGCTTTTGCGTATGGCCGAGCTTTCCGGCCTTAAAGAACCCCATGCCAACATAAATTTCCTGGTTAAATCCGGCATTCTGTGTGCCGATGAACAGGGGTATTTCAGATGGGATGAGGATAGATTCATCCGTGCCGTTTCTTAATTTGGATTTTATTGTTTCCATGGCCCTAAGACTTACGGTTAATTTTTTTATGACCATGGGAAATTGAAAGAAAGCGAAATCAATGGATACTTTATTTTTAGAATTTTTTCAGAACACCGGGTTTTATCTGTGCGACTACCGAAATATTATTATGATCATCGTTGGTATGATCTTTATATATCTGGGCATTGCAAAGGATTATGAACCCTTGTTGCTGGTCCCCATCGGATTTGGCATGCTTGTGGGGAACATTCCTGTTTTCAAGGGGCTGGGCCTTGGCATTTATGAAAATAATTCTGTTCTGCACTACCTGTATTTTGGTGTAACCCAGGGCATTTATCCGCCTTTGATATTCCTTGGCATTGGTGCCATGACCGACTTTTCAACGCTTCTGGCGCGCCCGGTCCTCATGCTTTTGGGCGCTGCGGCCCAGGCAGGCATATTTATAACTTTTCTGGGTGCACTGGCTTTGGGTTTTCTGCCCAAGGAATCAGCAGCCATCGGTATCATCGGCGGGGCGGACGGACCCACGGCCATTTTTCTGACCGCCAAACTGGCCCCGCATCTCATCGGACCCATTGCCGTTGCGGCTTACAGTTACATGGCTCTTGTGCCGGTAATCCAGCCGCCCATCATGAAACTTTTAACCTCGCGCAAGGAACGGCTCATCCGCATGGAAGAGCCGCGTCAGGTCTCCAAGCGCGAGAAAATGATATTCCCGGTTATAGCCTTTTTGCTCTGCTGTTTCCTGGCACCTGCAGCCCTGCCGCTTTTGGGCATGCTGTGCTTCGGCAATCTCCTTAAAGAGGCTGTGGTGACAGAGCGTCTGGCTGTTACAGCACGCACGGCATTGATTGATATTGCCACCATTCTTTTGGGCCTTACCGTGGGGGCATCCACCCAGGGAGATGTCTTTCTTACCCAGAACTCGGTGAAAATTTTTGTCTTAGGTGCGCTCTCCTTTTGCATTGCAACCGCTTGCGGACTATTATTTGCCAAGTTCATGAACCTGTTTTTGAAAAAGAAAATCAATCCCCTGCTGGGTGCTGCCGGTGTTTCGGCTGTACCGGACTCCGCCCGGGTGGTACATGTTGTGGGGCAGCGGGAAGATCCTTCAAATTTTTTGCTCATGCATGCCATGGCCCCTAATGTTTCCGGCGTTATAGGTTCGGCCATTGCCGCAGGCGTACTTTGGAGCCTGATGATTTAACCCGAATATCTCATATTAGAACCGCGTAGCTGTTTTTGCCGTATCCCATGCGCAACCTTGACCAGCGTATTTTCGGGGCCTGGATCAACATGATGGCCTTTGATTTTGCACCGGAATTTTGTACTGAAGCCTGAGTAAGTATGTTCCTTAATCGCCACCTCAGGAGAATCAAAATGAAAGATGAGGACAAAACCAGATCCCAACTGATCGCTGAACTGGATGAGCTGCGAAGACAAACAGCGGCCTTGAGCCGACCGCCGGAAGATACGGAAAGCATTGCCTTGCACCTGGCCCAGTTCTATTTCGAGAATGCATCCATCGGCATTCATCAGGTTGCAATGGATGGACGCATTCTCAATGTTAACCCCTATGCCGCAGATATGCTGGGGTACACCACAAAAGAGTTGACGGCGCTATCGATTTTCGACATTGATCCCTTTGTGTCTGCGGATACCATGGATGCAGACATCAAAAAATTTGCCCCCGGCGGATGGGATAGTTTTGAAACGGTTCATCTTAAAAAGGACGGTTCCGGAATTCCGGTGGAAATAATGGGCAGCCTGATGGAATATGAAGGCCAACAGTATGCCTTTGTATTTATTAAGGACATTAGCCATCGTAAAAAGATGGCGGAAAAATTGCGCTGGAATGAGCGGATGCTGCGCCGTATCATGGACATCGTACCCTCCATGATTTTTGTAAAGAATGCCGAGGGACGATTCCTCATGGTTAACCAGGCCATTGCGAAGAGTTACGGCATGACGGTGGATGCACTTGAGGGGCGGTTGCATCGGGATGTCCATGCCGATCCGGATCAGGTGGAACGGATGCTGGCCGACGACCGCAAGGCCATGAAAAGCGGAGAAACGGTATTTATCGCTGAAGAGCCCTACAAGGACAGCACCGGCGATAGGCGATGGCTTCAGACCATAAAGGTCCCATGTGATGAAGGTGAATTCGGGGAGCCCGCCATCGTGGGCCTGGCCATGGACATCACTGAACGTAAGCAGGCGGACGCGGTGCTGCGGGAGAACGAACAGCTGCTGGTGAACATTCTGGAGTCGATGAACGAAGGGATCGTCGTGCTGGATCGTGAATTCAGATATCAGATTTTCAATAGAGCCATGGAGAATATCTCCAATACGCCGAAACAGGAGGTGCTGGGGAAAAGGCCCTGGGACGTATTTGCTTATATCCAGGGTTCCGTCATCGAAGAAAATATACGCAAGACGATGCGTGGCAAAACCCAAGGCGCAATGGAAGTACAGCTGCCCTTGCCCCATAAGCAAGATGCATGGTTCAGGGAAAGTTTTACGCCGCTCAAGAATGTCGATGGACAGATGGTCGGTGTGATCGGAGTGATTTCCGAGATTACCCGCCAGAAGCAGGACGAGGAGAAATTGCATCGTCTTATCCATGAGCTAAAAGAGAGTGAAGCACGCTTTAAAGCCCTTCACAACGCTTCTTTTGGCGGCATTACGATTCATGACAAAGGACTCATTCTTGAATGCAATCCAGGGTTGTCGGAAATAACCGGTTATTCTGTTGATGAGTTGATCGGAATGAATGGGATGCTGCTGATTGCTGAAAAGTCCAGGGAAATGGTGATGGACATGATTGTTTCCGGTTACAAAAAACCGTATGAAGCCGTTGGCTTGCGCAAAAACGGGGAAGAATATCCAATCCGGCTGGCAGCCCACAACATACCATACAAAGGCAGACAAGTCAGAACGGTCGAATTCAGGGATATTACCGAACAAAAAAAAGCGGAGGCCGAGCTTCACCATCTTAAAAATTATCTTTCGAATATTATTGATTCCATGCCTTCGGTACTGGTGGGGGTGGACCATGATGGCCGGGTGACCCAGTGGAACCGTCAGGCGCAGCAAACCACCGGATTGAGCCTGGAGAAGGTTCGGGCCCAGCCCTTGGCACAGGTGTTTCCCCGCCTGGCCAGGGAGATGCATCAAATCGAAACGGCCATGCGCGAGTGCCGGGTGATCAGCATCCCTAAGGTTTCTCGCAAAACGGGGATCGAAATCCGTTACGAGAATATCACCATTTTCCCCCTGGTGGATAACAGTATGGAAGGGGCTGTCATCCGGGTGGACGACGTCACCGATCAGGTGCGCCTGGAGGAGATGATGATCCAGAGCGAAAAGATGCTCTCTGTTGGAGGACTTGCAGCAGGTATGGCCCATGAAATCAACAATCCTCTGGCTGGTATGATACAAACGGCTAATGTTATGAAATCAAGACTGGGGGACTTGAGTATACCTGCAAATCTCAAGGTTGCCGATGAAGTTGGCGTGTCTATTGAAAAGATCAGAGCCTTCATGAAAAAACGAAGCATTTTAAGGATGATCGACGCTATCAATGAATCCGGCCGGCGGGTGGCCGAAATCGTTAATAATATGCTCAGTTTTGCCAGAAAATCAGATGCCGCTGTTTCAAGCTACGATCCAATTCAACTTATGGACAGAATCCTTGAACTTGCTACCATCGATTATGATCTAAAAAAACAATATGATTTCAAAACAATTAAGATTGTAAAAGAATATGAAAAGGATCTGCCCATGATTCCTTGTGAAGGGGCAAAAATACAGCAGGTATTATTGAATATTCTACGCAATGGCGCCCAGGCTATGCAGGGTCAGGATACGGGCAGCAGCAGCGTTCCCTGTTTTGTTTTAAGACTTGCCAGGGAAAAAAACATGTTGCGAATAGAGATCGAAGATAATGGCCCGGGAATGGATAAAACCACTCAGTCAAGGATTTTTGAACCGTTTTTTACCACAAAGCCTATGGGTGTGGGGACAGGCCTTGGATTATCGGTTTCATACTTTATCATTACACAAAATCATGGCGGGTCAATGGATGTGATCTCATCACCGGGAAAAGGGTCAAATTTTATCATACGTTTACCATTGGAGGAAAAAAATGGATGATCTGTTGAAAATACGTATTGCTGCGCCATTTATTGTCGTATTCTTTGTTGGGACAAGGCTTGCATAACGAGCTGTGTAAGCCTTGTCCCACCTTGACAGCCTGTTGAATACGAATAAAAATTCGGCGTAATATGTACAGATTATTCTCACTTGATACCGAACTTTACCCCTGCTTCTCTTTAAGCCGACGAATTTTGACAAGAATTTCCTGGTTATCCGGAAAACACCCTGTCTGGTGCTTTGAATATAAAAGTATGCCATCAGCGCTGATATCATAAACACCACCGCTGCCGGGTTCAAGGGTGGGAACAATTCCTGTTTCCTGTTTAATTGCGTCTGCCAGACCGGCAGCCCTTGGCTGGTAATTTCAGACCGAACAATACTTGATGTTAATCTCCATGGTGTGTTCCTTTCGTTTTTGTTAAAGGTTGGCCACATCCCTGTATTTATTTGCATAAAACCCATTGCATGCTGTTTTGTTTAAGGGAAATGGAAGGGTTTCTTTTTTTGTAACAGGAAACTTGCATGACTTCAAATGAAAGTGCAGCCTTTTCTGTTTACGCCGGCTGGAAATTTAATTAGTGTTTGAACGGAAAGTCACCCATCTGCGGCGTTGCAAAAAAAATTTACCAAATCATAAAATCTGGCCTCACAACCATGAGGTTGCTCCGGTTTTAAATTTTTCTGCGCCTTGCACCTGGGCAACCTTTCGTCCAAACACGAGTTTCCGTTCAGGCACTAATTAGCCTGATTAAAGCATTTTACCATCTCAGACCGTTCAGACAGGTGAAATACCCCGGGCTGTCAATATCCCTCCCAGAGGAATTTTCGTCGATAAAAAGCGACTCATTCTTACAGGACTTGGACTGCAATTTTAGTTGCGGTCCAAGCCCTTTTCTTTGGTGAAAATCAGGTCAGCCCGTGGCCGTTTTACAAGGAGAGCGGCTGGTCCTTCCCGTCTTTGATCATTCTGGTTGGCAGACCGATTTGGTTGAGTGTTTTCAAAAACGGCGCCGGGTCTAGTTCTTCAATATTTTTCATCTCTTTACAATCCCATTCGCCACCGGCAATGAGCATGGCTGCCGCTACAGGAGGAACCCCTGCTGTATAGGCAATTGCCTGGCTTTCGACTTCTTTATAACAGGCTTCATGATCACAGATGTTATAAAGGAGAACCTCTTTTTCTTCGCCATGGACACGCCCTTTTACCAGATCGCCAATGCAGGTGTTACCGGTGTATTGCGCGGCAAGTGACACCGGGTCCGGCAGACATGCCTTGACCACTTTCAAGGGGATCACCTCCAGCCCTTCCGCCGTAGTGACAGGTTGCTCTGAAAGTAGGCCGATGTTCTTCAGCACGGTAAATACATTTATATAGTGGTCACTGAAGCCCATCCAGAACCGGATGGCGTCCGCATCAATATTTTTAGACAGGGAATGAAGCTCATCGTGTCCGTTCAGATATATGGGCATCTTTCCGACTACCGGGAAATCGTAGACCTGTTTTACCTCAAACATCTCTTTTTTCACCCATTGGCGGTCAATATAGGTCCATACCCCGCCGGTAAACTCACGGAAGTTGATCTCAGGATCAAAATTGGTGGCAAAGTATTTTCCGTGATTCCCGGCATTCACATCCATGATGTCAATGGTATCAATGGCGTCGAAAATATATCTGTCGGCATAGGCGGCATAGGCATTCACAACGCCTGGATCAAAGCCTGCACCGAGAATGGCTGTAATGCCTTTTTCACGGCACGCTTCACGACGTTTCCACTCGTAATTGGCGTACCAGGGGGGCGTTTCACAAATTTTATCCGGCTCTTCATGAATGGCTGTGTCCATATAGGCAGCGCCTGTATGGATACAGGCCGTAAGAACACTCATATTTATAAACGCCGTGCCCACGTTGATGACAATCGAGGTGCCTGTTTCTTTAATCAGTTTTTCCGTGGCAGGAACATCCATGGCATCTATTTGATAGGCTGTTATGGAATATTCATCACTCTTTTTGCTGCCCTTGCGCTCAATACCGTCGATGATTTTTTTACATTTAGACAGCGTCCTTGAGGCGATGACAATATTGCCAAGAACATCATTATGTTGTGCGCATTTATGGGCTGCAACATTGGCCACGCCCCCGGCACCGATAATCATCACGTTTTTTTTCATCATTATTTCCTTTCTTTAACCAAGCGGGTGCTTCTCATCCCCACCTAAATAAAACGTATGCCATAAAGCTCTGTTAAATCCTTAATTTAGTTGAGAGACTTCTTTTATAATCTGTATAAGAGGATTCTTGTAGTACGTCAATCTGCCCGTCAGTACGCATGATCGCCACTGAGGGCATTTTTAAACCGTTAAACCAATTTTTTTTCACCATGGTATACCCGGCGGCATCTTTAATCACGATGGTATCACCGATCTGAAGTTCATTTTGAAAACAACCCTCTCCGAAAATATCAGCGGCAAGACAGGATCTGCCTGCAATCTGATATGGAAATCCTCCCTGGGCAATTGTTCCTTCAAACGTGGCGGATTCCCTGTATATAAGCAGATCCAGCATATGCGCTTCAATGGAGGCATCCACAATAGCGATTTTTTTGGTATTTTCAACGATATCCAGCACGGTTGTTACAAGGGTGGTTGTATGGGCAACGGCCGCTTCTCCCGGTTCCAGATAGACCTGCAGGCCGAATTTTTGTGAAAAGTCTTTTATGATTTCAGCAAAGCGTACGCTGTCAAAATGGTCTTCTGTATAGGAGATCCCGCCTCCAAGACTCATCCAGTCAAACTGTTCTAAAAAAGCCCCGTATTTAAGACTGATACCGGCAAGCATCTGTTCAAAAGCCGCCACGTCTTCATTTTCACAGTTAAAGTGAACCATGGCCCCGGAAACCATGGGCATGGCCGCTTCTATATCCGTTATGGATGTGACGCCGAGCCGGGAAAAGGTGCGGGCAGGATCTGCCAGGTCAAAATCGCTGTAGCTCACACCGGGATTGATTCTGATGCCACAGGTAACGCCGCTGCATTCAGGGTAAAATTGCTGGAGTTGTGACAGGGAGTTAAAGATGATTTTATCTGAAAAAACTGAGACCTTTTTTACATCTTCGCTGCTGTAGGCAACACTGTAAGCATGGGTCTCCTTGCCAAAGGTTTCATATCCGAGTCTGGCCTCATAGTATGAAGAGCTGGTGGTGCCGTCCATGTAGGGCTTCATCAGGTCGAAAACGCCCCATGCGGCAAAACATTTCAGGGCCAGAAGAAGTCTGGCTCCGCTTTGTTCTCTGATGGCGGCCAGTTTCTCCATATTTTTATGGAGTTTCTTTTCGCCAATAAGGTAACAGGGCGTTGGAAGTTTTTTCACTGTACCAATCCTTTACAGTAGCAGGTAAAATATCCGTAAAAAAACACAGCATTTCTGGTGCTGCAAAAAAAGAGAGATGAATATACATGTTTTATTCTTATTTTTACATTTCTTTTTGCAGGTGCTTAAAAAAAATGGCGTAACGCTGGGGATGCCGGCAGCCATTGAAAGGGGGCTTATTTGAGTTGATATGACCATCAAAAACTGGGGACGGCCATCTCCCGGGAAGGGTGATGGCCGTCTTAGGTTGACACGTTAGCAAGCAGAGCTGCTCTAAAAGCTGCCCATAGGTCAGAAGCGGCGCTTGTCGGCCACCTCCCACTCCTGGATCGTGGTGGTTTCACTAATCTCTTCCCATCCCGTGATCATTCCTGTGATATGGCTGAACAGGGAGTGCCCTGTTGTGGTCATGTAAACATGAATCACCAGAAACGAGAGCAGTAGAAATGCCAGCAAGGTGTGGATCAGTGCCACCGGCGCCAGGGACCAGGCCACGCCCCCCCAAAAGTTCCAGGTATAATAGAGCATACCTGAAACCATTTGGACCGGCAGCATCAAAGCCGACAGTGCCAGGTAGGTCAGACGCTGCAATGGATTGTGCTTGGCCCCGGACGATTTTTCAACCGGATGGGGTTTGCCCTGGAAAATCCCGGATGCATAGTACAGCGTCACATCAATGAGTTTTTTGGTTGTGGGAATGTATTGACGCCACTCCCCGGTGGTGAAAAGCCAGAATATAAAAAAAGCAAAAAGCACCAGCCATGAAAGCCCCACAAAGTTATGGGTTTTCACTGCGGCTTCATATCCCATCAGGGTGTAAGTGCCATGGATTTCAAAGCCTGTAATCATAAGAAATATGATTATCGCAGCCTGCAGCCAGTGCCAGAATCTTTCATAACGTGTGTATAGATATACTTTAATTTTTTTTGTCTGATCCATGATATTGTGTTCCTTTTTTAATGTTTTCCGCTTCTGGTAAAAAAACGTCCCAGACCATGGAGGGTGACACCTAAAAAAGATCCGATCACAAGGATCCATCCTGCCCAATCCATCATGGCAAAGTGATCCCGCCCGGGCATGTAAAAGCCGGTCAGGGTCGCCAGTCGTCCGGTATCTTTGACATGGCATTCGGTGCATGAAAGAACATTATCCCTGGGGGCGACCATATGGGTGATGGGAAACACATAGGAGGTCTCAACAAAATCATACTCGCCGGAATAGGGCAGGTCTAAATACTTTTGGCCATACTGGATTGCTGCATTCCAATCAAACCCTTTCCAGTAGGCGGCTTTATCTGTTTTATCCTTGGGGAACAGGTGTGGGGCTACAAGCTTTTTATGAATTTTATCATAGGGGATTTTAGCCCGGTGTACCTTGAACGGAAAGATGCGTGACTTTTCATCGGTCATGTCACCGGCCGGCTTGCTGATTACCACTTCGCCGGACGGGTCAATGGTGTCCTTCAAGGTGAGGTGGTCAATGGAGCCATTGTACCAGAAGTATTCGGGCACCACATTTTTCTCCCACTTGAATGCGCCTTTTTTGGTCATATAAGCGGGTTTTCCCAGCTCATCCTTCAGGGTGTAGGGCTTGCCGTCCTTCTTTTTTCCCGCCGCAG
>JAQYWJ010000270.1 GCA_030145005.1 Desulfobacter sp.
TGCCGGGAATTGAACAGGCCTGTTAAGCCGTCGGTTATGGCCAGCTGCTTCATATCTTCTAGAAGCTTATCCCTTTCCTTTTTAAATGCAGCTTCTCTGAGCATGCGTTTGATTCTTAAGTCCAGCTCTTCAAAGCGAAACGGCTTGAAGATGAAATCACTGGCCCCGGCATTAATAGCCTTTTCATAGGAATAATCAGCAGAATACCCGGTCATGACCATGACATCAATACAGTAGTGCTCCCTGATCAATCGGGTTAGTTCAAGTCCGTCCATTCCCTGCATCATGATATCCGTTAAAACAATATCGGGCTGAAACGTTTTTAGAATGTTAACGGCCTGGAATGCATTTTCAGCACTTTTAACCTCATAGTTCATTAGTGCTAGAAATTCTTCTACTGATTCTTTAATTGCTATATCATCATCAACAATGAGGATGGCATGGGCCATTAGCTTCTCCGATACATGCGATACAATTCCGATACGATAGAACGCCTTGAATAAGCGGCTTTTCTTGACACTGTAAAATACAATTGCTAAATGTATAGCTCTATTATGATAGATAGCCCTTTTTTGTCAACTCTTAGTTTGGAGTCTAATTGAAATACGATCACCTTAATATTAGAAACTTTTCTATTATTGCGCATATTGACCATGGAAAATCCACTTTGTCTGACCGTCTGATCCAACTGTCCGGCATTATAGAAGATCGGGATATGAAAGAGCAGATCCTGGATTCCATGGATATTGAGCGGGAAAGGGGAATTACCATAAAATCCCAAACCGTCTCCCTTCCCTATACGGCTTCGGACGGCAGGAAGTTTTTGTTGAATCTCATTGATACACCGGGGCATGTGGATTTTTCCTATGAAGTGTCAAGGGCCCTTGCTTCCTGTGAAGGCGCTTTGATACTGGCCGACGCATCCCAGGGGGTAGAGGCCCAGACCCTTGCCAACCTGTACCTGGCCATGGAACATGAACTTGAGATCCTTCCGATCATCAATAAAATTGACCTGCCTTCGGCTGAGATCGAATGGGTCAAAAAGCAGATTGATGAAGACTTAGGCCTTGACAGTGAGCAGGCGCTTCTTGTATCCGCAAAAACGGGAACTGGTGTTGATAAAATTTTTCAGACCATTATTGACAGAATACCCGGGCCCACCGTCGAAGAGACAGGCGCATTCAAGGCCCTGGTCTTTGACTCTCACTATGATGCTTTCCGGGGTGTTATCATTCATGTCAGAATTTTTGAGGGAAGTATTAAAAAAGGGGACCGGATACAGTTCATGTCCAATGATGCGACCTACAAGGTCGAAGAAGTGGGACTGTTCCAGATCAAACGTAATTCTACGCCTAGTCTTGAAGCAGGCCAGGTAGGGTATTTTATTGCAGGGATAAAGCTTATATCCGATGTTAAAATCGGTGATACAGTGACCATGCCGAATAAAAGATGCGACAAAGCACTGGGTGGTTTCAGGGAACCCACGCCCGTGGTGTTTTCTTCCATGTATCCGGTGGCATCCGACGATTATGTGGAATTGACCGAGGCGTTGGAAAAACTCAAACTGAATGATGCCGCCCTGATTTATGAAAAGGATTCATCTGCAGCACTGGGGTTCGGTTACCGCTGTGGGTTCCTGGGGCTTTTGCACCTTGAAGTGGTTCAGGAACGCCTTGAGCGGGAATATGATATTTCACTGATTTTAACCTCACCTTCGGTTCAGTATGAAGTCACCTATGTGTCAGGGGAAGTTAAGATCATTGATAATCCCACGGAATATCCTGATCCCACAGAAATAAAATGTGTCAGGGAGCCCATTATCAAAGCTTCCATTATTGTACCGGATAAGTATATGGGCAATGTCATGCAGGTTTGCCATGAGTTTCGCGGCGTCAGCACCAATTATCAGTATCTGACCTCAAACCGCATGGAAATGAAATTTATCCTGCCTTTGGCCGAGGTGGTTTATGAATTTTATGACCGCCTTAAAAGTGTGACCCAGGGCTATGGTTCCTTTGATTATGAAATTGCAGGCTACCAGGAAACAAATCTTGCAAAACTGGATTTTTTGATCAACGGGGAACGGGTTGATGCGCTTTCCATGCTGATTCACCGGGACAAGGCAGAAACCAAGGCAAGAGCAGCCTGCAAAAAGCTGCGTGAAGAAATTCCAAGACAGCAGTTTAAAATACCCATCCAGGGTGCCATTGGCGGCAAGATAATAGCGAGGGAAACCATTTCTGCTTATCGCAAAGATGTTACCGCCAAATGTTATGGGGGTGATATTTCAAGAAAGCGCAAACTTCTGGAAAAACAGAGAAAAGGCAAAAAAAGAATGAAGATGGTGGGGTCTGTGGAGATCCCTCAGTCTGCTTTCCTGTCAGTATTGAAATCTGATTAAACTTGGGACAGGATATGGGCAAACAATATACAACGCTCCCATAAGCTTGCCTTTTCCATGTACTGATTTTCGCTGTGGTCCTTTGCACCCACCGGCCCTAATCCGTCAATGACAGGTGTGCCTGTGTCTGAAATGATATTGGAATCGGACACGCCTGTCGAAGTTCATCAATAACAGGTGAGCCAAGTTGGGTTGACAACTTCTGAATTTGTTTAAACAGATCCTGGTTCTGCGTTAAATATAAACGTCAGGGGAATATTGTGCATTAGGCCGGCATGGATCAGTGCCTTGCCGGCAAAGATGCCAACAAACAATCCACCTTTGCTACCCCCGGCCCGAAACAGCGCGTATCGTTCTCTTTGTACCAGTCATAAGGGATTTCTTTATTTCTTGTTCCTAAATACCAGGTAAACAAAGGCGGCTCCATTGGCGGAATTAATATAGTATTGCAGAACCGCTGATTTTAGCTCTTCACAGTTTCTTCATAAACCCGGTGTTATTTTGCTCATATAAAATATCACGCGCTTATAGTGATGTATCAATACTTCGGACAGTTTTTGAAAGTCCAAAATGCCCTGTTATTAAGGTCTTGAGGGGCACCGAATAATTATTTAAAACTCAACGTATGGGCTGAGTTGCAAATAAATGGCTGTATAGCTGGAA
>JAQYWJ010000271.1 GCA_030145005.1 Desulfobacter sp.
CAAGGTTTTCCCATCCGCTTGCACAAAGCCTGTAAATGATGTATAGATGCCCGGATTAAAATGGGCGGTATTATGTATAAAGACAGGGTGTTTGCAGAAAAACGGGCCACGATTACATCTTACCCGGTCTGGCTGAACCGGTTTAACTTTACATCCAAAATGGCTGTTAAATAGAATGGAACAATTTTTAGCAAATTACGGACACCTGGGATGGGATCAATGGTATGATGCCCTGGAAAAGCTGGTCAAAGATAAAAGGGCGTATCTTGATTCTGCCGGGGGAAATTTTGAAAAGTTTAAATACGTGGTTAAAGACCTGCCTGAAATTTGTCCCCACACCGTTGATCTGTCATCCAGGGCTGTCAGCATCGGGCAGGCAGACCAGCTTTTACCGGATGAAAAGGACAGGCTTTACAACGGCCTTGTCAAGCTGAGCCCCTGGCGCAAGGGCCCTTTTGATTTTTTTGGTGTTCACGTTGATTCCGAGTGGCAGTCCTGGATGAAATGGGAGCGGCTGGTGCCCCATCTGCCCAACCTTAAAAACAGAAAAATTCTGGATATCGGTTCAAGCAACGGCTATTACATGTTTAAAATGGCGGCGTCAGAGCCCATGTTTGCTTTAGGCCTTGAACCCCAAAGTGCCTTTTATTACCAGTATTGTGCGGCACAAAAATATCTGAATCTGAAAAATGTATTCTGTCTGCCGGCTACCTACAATGAACTGCCGGCCATGAACCGTTTTTTTGATCTGGTGCTGTGCATGGGGATTTTGTACCATCGCAAATCCCCGGTGAAGATGCTAAGACAGATCCATGACAGCCTTGTGCCGGGCGGCCAGGTGGTTGTGGAAAATCTGGTGATCAAAGGGGAAAACAATTATTGTCTGTTTCCCTTTGACCGGTACGCTAAGATGCGCAATGTGTTTTTTATCCCTGACCTGTCTGCCATGGAAGCCTGGCTTGTCCGGGCCGGATTTTCCGATATCAGATGCGTGGATATCACAGACACCACCCTTGAAGAGCAGCGCAAAACCAAATGGATTCAAACGGAATCCCTTGAAGATTTTTTGGATCCCGAAGATCCGTCAAAAACCGTTGAGGGGTATCCGGCACCGGTCAGGGCCATTTACACAGCAAGAGCTTAGGAACGGGTCTTAAATAAATTTCCCATTTTGCTATATCCGGGAGCGCGGGCGTTTCGCCCGCATGTCCGCAAGTATTGTAAAGATGCGGGCGAGACACCCGCGCTCCCAGGTCAAGTTATTTCGGATTCATTCCTTAAGTAATTTCGACCGGATCGAACTGTCTGGCAACGGCAAAAACCCGGGCATCCTTTTCGTAAAAAGCCATGGCATCAAGATACCCGGCATCAAGGGCATCTTCATGGGAAAGCCTAAGCGTGAACCGCTTGATGGGAAAGATATTCCAGTCATGGGTCACACAGATGGCGACCTGTCCCGGGGAAAGTTCCTTCAGCCTTGATACCATGAAATCCGTAATCCGGCCTGCCGTAAACTCAGGATCAAGCATAATTGATTCATCAATGATTTTGTCAAACCAGTTCAGGACGAACTGGCCGGCACCTGTTTTTGTCATCATTTTTTTGGCTGTTACAATATTCTTCACATAAAAAGGCGTTAAAACATTATTAAGGATTGTGTGGGGCAAATGCTTGCCGGTGACAGAGGTGAATCCTTTATCAATGAGGTAGGCTGTTTCAACACACCGGCTAAAATGGCTGGAAAACAGAACCGGTGTTAAATCTAAAGGAAAGGATTTGCCAAGGTCAAAGGCATAGTCCTTGCCGGAATCATTGAGCCCCATAAAAGGTTCAAGCCGCGGATTATCTGAGTAGTGTCTGTCTGAATGGCGTAAAACTAAAGAGATCCGGTCAACACCCTGACCAAGCAGGTTTCTGACCAACCCAAGGGTATGCTGGGACCGAATTTTATATTTATTGTCCATGTAATCTTCCTGGTTTGCTAAAATCGATTCGTTAAAAACCACAGCTGGGTTATGTTTTTGAAATTTATTGAATAGATTTCTTACTCTATGGTATATGAGCTGTCAACACAGGCCTGCCCCGGGCAGCTATTTTTAAAGGAAGTCAATATGGCAAAACCCATCAGCATTATCGGTGTTCCCATGGATTTCGGGCAGATGCTCCGTGGCGTGGACATGGGCCCTGCAGCGTTAAGGTATACCGGATTAATATCAAGACTTCGCCGGCTTGGACATGATGTTAAAGACGAAGGGGATATCCCTATCCCTGTGCGGGATGATGATCCTGCCATGGAAGGGGTGACAGACCGTTATGTCAAAGAAATCACCCAGATCAGCCATGATATTTATAAAACCGGATGCCGGGTCATGGACCAGGGCCGTATGCCGATTTTTCTGGGCGGCGACCATGCCATTGCCATTGGCACCGTGGCCTCGGTGGCGGTTAACGCGCCTGTGGGGCTTATCTGGGTGGATGCCCATGCCGATTTCAATACCCCACAGACATCACCGTCGGGAAACATCCACGGCATGCCCCTGGCCGTTCTAACGGGCGACGGCCATCCATGCCTTGTGGATGCCGGGTATCCCGGCAAAAAGATCTCTTTGGATAACGTGGTTATGATCGGGCAGCGGGATCTGGACCCCGGAGAAAAAGAGCGCATCAAATCCAGCGGTATCTCCATTTTCACCATGCGTGATATTGACGAACAGGGTATCAGCGCCATTGCCGCCAAAATCATGGTTCAGTTTGCCCACTTGAAACGCTTTCACCTAAGTTTGGATATGGATGCCCTGGACCCGGTTGAAGCCCCAGGGGTCGGCACCCCTGTGCCCGGCGGCATCTCCTACCGGGAGGCCCATCTGATCATGGAGCTGCTTGCGGACTCAGGGAAACTTGGCTCCATGGATTTAGTGGAGATCAATCCCATTCTTGATGTGGCCAATAAAACAAGCAAACTTGCGGTGGAACTGATCCTGTCCGCCTTGGGGAAAAGTATTCTTTAGTCACTGTTTAATGGTGGGACTTGATGAATATATTACCGGAGTCACCCCCCCC
>JAQYWJ010000047.1 GCA_030145005.1 Desulfobacter sp.
AAACAGGAGATGTCAGGACTAAAAGTGATCGTTTCCCTGATTGATCAATTAACGGGAATTCAGATCTGGGGGGACGCCCACAGGACAAATTTCAACCCGGATGAAATGAGTAGCTTTGAGGAGCGCATCGCCAGTGGGATTGTCAGCAAAATTTCCTGCGAAGACGGGGTGATCCCCAAGTTGCTTTCCCGTGAATCAAAACGAATTCCTCCTGAAAAGGTCACTACCTACCAGGCGTTGTTGCGGCTTTACCGGTTTCTAGATGACTTTTCCCCGGATAGTTTTGCCGGCGCTTTAGCCGCCCTTGAGCAGGGATGTATTAATGAACCGGAATGCGGGCTGGCATGGAGCATGCTCGCCCGACTTTACTCCATCAATTACTCCATGGAGTTGTTTGATGTTCAAACCCCTTTGGACAAAGCCTATGAATTTGCCAAGAAAGGGCTTATCTTTGCCCCGTCCGATCAGCGGGTCAGGATGGTCATGGCATTTGTCTTGTTGTTTAAAAATGAGTTGTCCGCCGGGCTGGCCGAGGTCTACTGCGCCCTGGAGCTCAATCCAAACTCTTTGATTTTTCTTGAAAATATAGGGTATCTATTGACCCTTTTTGGGGATTGGGAACAGGGGCCTTTACTGATCAACCAGGCCATGTCCGCAAATCCTTATTATAATGTCAATGTACACTATGCCCTGTGGCTCAACTGGGTGCGTCAGGAAAAGTACGAGCACGCATACGAGGAGACCTTGCATTTTAACCAGCCCCTGCTGTTCTGGGATCCGGTATTGAAGACCGCAAGTTTAGGCCTGCTGGGACGGGTTGAAGAAGCCATTCAGGCCGGAAAGGATATACTGGCGTGCAAACCTGATTTTGCCGAACGCGGCCGGGTGTTGATCCAACACTATATTAAATTCGATGATATGGTCCAACGCGTCATTATGGGACTGGAAAAAGCCGGTATCCGGATCGCATGATCATAAATTGCATGATGGAAATTCCTATCGGGTCGCTCAGACAGAGCCTGAGGTTTAATTAAAAGCAATTATTTTCAGACTGGGCAAATTTGAGTCAAAAATTCTAACAACAAACCATAGCGTCTGCCTTGACATGGCCGGGTTCATGACCTAAAATTTAAAGAATATTTTAGATAAATCCCAAACCCGCACAGGCAATATGGCAACCCCCACAGATTCTCAAACCCCTTCCAAGACAACCCGCAGTCCCGGCAAATTTTTACAAAGACGCTGGTTCCGGGTCATTTTTTTTACCTGTTTACTGGGCGTTTGCCTTGTGGCCGGGCTGGTTGTTGCCGGTCTTTTTTTTATTGAGACCAGGCCTGCCCAGGCCTTTATCCAAAAACAGGTCAACAAGGCGATTCCCGGTACCCTGTCATGGGAACATTTCCGCCTGGATCTTAGAGCGGGCAGGGTTCAGATTTCCGGAGTTCGCCTTAAGGGCGTATCCGGCAAAGAACTGGCCGGCATCTCTTTGGTGGCGGCCAAGGTTGACTGGTCTGCGTTGACCCGGCAGAAAATTGAACTGACCCGAATCCTGATTGACAAGCCTGTCCTTGATATCAGCATGTCGGAGCAGGGGGATATTGACATTTTGTCGGCCCTGGTTGCTGACACCCGGTCGCTGGCGGATGCCAAGGCTTCCGAGCCTGACCAGTCCCCAGGCATTGATTTCTGGGTCCGTGAATTCAAGGTGAATCAGGCTCAGATAAAAGTGACAGCCCCTCAATTTAATACGGATCTTGCCGAGTTGTCCGTTGAGGTGACCGGGTTTAAATTGGCCGACCTTTCTGCTTCGGCTAAATTGGCCCTGGCCGGTGGTCATCTGGGATTTGGGGACATGGATTTTGCCCTTGACTCCTTTGATGTCCAGGCCCGCATTGACAAGGACAAAATTTCAGATATTGGTATCCGTGCCGGGATGCCGGGCATTGGATTTAATGCCAAAGGCTCTGTTGCAGGACTTTTGGGGACGGTGACGCCGGATTTGATTGCCACCCTTGATGTGGAAGCGCCTTTGGCCACAAAGGCTCTGGGCCTGCCCGAGGATCTGATCCAGGGAAACGGCCGGGTCAATCTGTCCATTAAAGGCGATATCGATAATCCCGTTGCCGGGCTCCGGTTTGAGTTTGGGCAGGGACGTATAAACAAAACCGCCATATCAGGCATAAATGTTTACGCCGGGCTTGAGGACCGGCATTTGACCTTTAAAGACTGTCGGATAAATTTGCCGGCCGGGACCATTCCTTTTGGTGGCGATGTGGATTTGTCAAAAATCTTTCCAAAGGGATTTACCGGTTCCATGGCTAGCCTGGATACCCTGGCCTATACCTTTTTTCTTAACCCGGGGAGCCTGGTCCTGGATGCCCTTGAATTGGGAGAAAATACCCCGGAGGGGAAAGTTACCGCCCAGGTCCGGGTCAAGGGCCGGGGTGTGATCCCCGGGCAGATGTCTGCCCATGCCGACCTGGATGTTACGGCCTATGACCTGATCCTGCCCCGGATGTCCGAACCGGCAAAGGTGCAGTTCAAGGCCGGTGCTGAGCTGAAAAAAGAGCATCTGACCCTCACCGACCTGACCCTGGACGGACCCGGCATGACCGGTACAGGTTCTTTTCGGATGAATCTGCCGGGGTTTGATCCCCGGGCCATGACAATGACCGGGAATCTGGACCTGGACGTGGCGGACATATCGGTTCCCTTAAGCCTCGTGGGCCAAAAGGGTTCGGGCAGTGCCGGTGTCCATGCCGTGGTCAAGGGTGCTTTGCCGGCACCGGATTTGACCCTGGATATCAATGCCGGCAATCTGACTTCCAACGGGTTCCAGGCCGATGAAGTGCTTTGCAAGGCACGAATGGACAAGGGGGTGCTCCAGGTTCAGGCGCTGACCCTTAAACGCAACCAGGGGTCGCTTCATGCCGGAGGGACCCTGGCGCTGGGCGGAAAAAAGGGGCAGGATCATGCCCTGGACCTGACCGTGGAATTTAATCAGCTTGAACTGGACGAACTGGCCCCGGATCTGGGGGCCAGGGGGACTTTTTCCGGTAAAGTGACCGGGACCGGGTCTCTGGAAAAGCCGGATATTCAGGTCTCACTTTCGGGACAAAATCCGGGTTTTGAAGCATATGCCCTGGGCAACATCCAGGCACAGCTTAGGTTTGTCAACAATATTCTGACCTTTAAACAGGCTCGCATCCGGAAGAATAACGCGCACTTGGACATTACCGGGCAGGTCAATATGGCGGACAAGACCCTTGATGTCCGGGCCGTGATTCCGGAAACCGACCTTAAAGGTATTGACCCGGCTGCTGATGCCGCCCTTGCCTCGGGCCGGCTGGGTCTGGATATTTCCGCCAGGGGCAGTCTGCTTGCCCCGGATATCTCTGGACGCATCAAAGCTCGAGATCTGCGCCTTCCCAATGCCCCGGACATGGCGGCTGATGCCAATGCTGTCATAGAGGTGCACGGGCCTTTGGATAACCCTGAAGCGTTGCAGGCATCTGTTAATATCTCCCGGCTGGCATTGGTAAACCAGGAACAGATGCTGATCCGCATTGAAAATGCCGCAGCCCTGCTCAAAGATGGCCGGTTCAAGCTTGATCCGGTGCCGGTCCGGATCATGGACAAGGGAGCGCTTACCCTGTGGGCCAACGGTGATATTAAAGGCGATCTGGCTGCAGAAGTCTCCGGCAGCCTGCCTGTGTCTATACTGGTTCCCCTGGCAGACGGGATAAATTTCGCAGAAGGGGATATTCTGATCTCGTTGCGTGCCAAGGGCAAAACCGCCGCTCCTGATTTAAGGGGCAGTGTTGAATTCTCAAACATGACCCTGGACCTCCAGGCCTTGGAAGAGCCTTTGCAGAATGTTAACGGCCGCATTGTGCTGACCCCTGAGGCGGTTGACATCCAGGATGTTACAGCTGATCTTGGCGATGGCAAAATAGCCCTGACCGGAATGGCCGAACTGAAAAACGGCATACCGGATAAGTTTAAACTGAACCTTGACGCCGGCCAGGTACCAGTGGATGTACCTGATACCCTGGAGATGACGTTGAACAGTCAACTGACCTGGGCCGGTACCATGGATAAATCAGCGATCACCGGCCAGATAGACATCTTTGAAGGCACCTATTACAAGGATGTGGATTTAAGTCTGATAAGCATAACCGCCCAGACAACCAAAAAATCCCGCCCCAAAGTACGGGAACCCGGGCCGGATTTTTTAAAAACCATCGGGCTCAATATTTATGTTACCCGCAGGGAAGCTATTGTCGTGGACAACAACCTGGCGTCCATGAGCATCAGTCCTAATATCAGCATCAGGGGGACCGCGTATGCGCCGTCCCTGGATGGCCGGGCCGTGGTGGATGAGGGCACTATTACTTTTCAGCAAGCTCAATTCGAAATCATTGAAGGGTCCATTGATTTTATCAATCCGTATAAAATTGAACCCGAAATTACCCTGACCGGTGAAACCACGATATCTTCCTATACCATTACCCTGTCTGTGACCGGTACGCCGGATGACCTGGTGCTTGAATTTTCTTCAGATCTTGATGCTACGGATGCAGACATTTTTTCCTTGATTGCCTTTGGCAAAACTACAGATGAAATGGGCTCTGTGGACAGTGACGGTGGGGCGATGCCGGCAGCGGCCATTGCCAAGATGCTTGTAGATTCTTTAAGTGAAAAAATTAAGGAGACAACGGGATTAAGCGAAGTCAGCTTCATCATGAATCATGAAGGTAACGAAACCAATGTACATGTCGGTTTAGGCGCAGAACTTTCCCGCCGGCTCAGTGTCTCCTACGGCATAGATATCAATGACGGAGAGACCGTGCAGAAGGTTACTACCTATTACAAACTTCTGGAACACCTGCTGTTAAGCAGTTTTCAGGACACCAGCGGCAAGTTGGGTGGTGAACTTAAATACAGGCTGGAGTTTAGATGATGATGCGATTTTATTTTTTTGTTTTTGTGGCCTGTGTTTATCTGGGAGGGGCTGCGTCTGTATCTGCAGCAGATGCCGGCAAAGTGGCGGATATCAATATCATAGTTAAGGGTCCTTCTGAAAAACAGGCGTTCTGGCAGTCCATTGCCTCAAGCTTTATCCCCATAAACGTTGGGGATGATTATTCCATCGAGGCCATGGATATTGCTGTCAAGGCATTAACCCAGGCCCAGTTTTTTGAATTCATATATGTACCGGATCCTGAAAAAACAGAACAAGGTGTGGTGCTCACCTTTGAATTGACCCCGTTTTTCAGGATACAGGATATTCAAATCAAAAACGCATTCCCCTTGTTTGAGCAGGAAGTGCTGAACGCAATGACCATCAAGGTCGGAGGCGTTTATCAAGAGCAGAAAACGGCAGACCAGGCCCAGCGGGTGGAAAAACTGTTCAAGCGCCGGGGGTATTATGCGCCAAAGGTTAATGTATCTGCTGAGAAACAGGGTAATCGCTACGTTATTGACGTGGATATTGACAAGGGCCCATTTCACAATATCCGAAAGGTTAAGTTTAAAGGCAATGATGATATCGGCCAGGCCCGTCTTAAATTTGTAACCGGGGCCTGGCGGAAATCCCTTTTGCCGTGGCATGGCAACCGTCTTACAGACAAAGCGATGAAGGATGATATCAAGAAAATCATCCAATTTTATCGGGAAAAAGGGTATGCAGATGTTCAGGTGACAGCAAAAACGTTGCCGGTTCAAGGCAGTGATGCCGTGGATGTCATTTTCACAATTGATGAAGGCCCGCTGTACAAAATTGACATTCAGGGCAATGAGGCCTTTTACAAATGGTCTTTGAAAAAAGAACTTTTGCTCGAAGAAAAAGGGAACAAAAACGATTTTGCCCTGAAAAAAAGCATGCAAAATATCAGGAAACGGTATGAGACGAAAGGTTTTCAAGATGCAAAAGTTAAAGACGAAAAAAAGGATTCTCAACGTCCGGGTGTGCGTCAGGTTAATATCGTTATCGACGAAGGGTTGAAGTACACAGTGTCTGAACTTAAAATCAATGGTGCAGACACTTTGCCTTTAAAGCAACTTAAAAAAAATATTTTGACCCGGGAAAAGGGCGCTTTCAGCCAAACCGAACTGAGAGATGACCTTAAAGCGGTTAAGGCATTGTATTTTACCAAAGGGTTTACAAAAATTAAGGTGAATAAAAAAGTTAAGATCAGTGATGCACCGGATAAGAACGAAAAACAGGTTGCCGTTGAGATCATCATAAAGGAAGGTCCCAGAACAAAGGTCGAACAGGTTGATATCCAGGGGCTTTCGATCATTTCTTTGGACGAGGCCCGTGATGTCATGGCCATGAAAAAGGGGCGCTGGTATGACAGTGCCCTGCTTGATGATGATATTTCAGCACTGCAGCAGGCCGTATCGGAAAAAGGCTATCCCCATGTTCAGGTAAAAGCGGATTCCAAATTTTCCAGGGACAGTACCCGAATCCGGATCACCTATCATGTGGACCAGGGGCCTGAGGTGGTGGTGGGCAAGATTTTTTATTTCGGGGGCCTGCGGATTAAACAGAAAGAGCTTGAAGATGAGATGGAGATCGCCCCGGGAGACCCGTTTTCCATGCTTAATATTGTGAACTCCCGCAGGAACATCCAGGATCTTAATGCCGTGGATACCGTCAGAATCAGAATTGCAGGCCTTAAAAGCCGGCAGCCCGAGGCTGACCTGATTGTGGAGATATCCGAGAAAAAACCCTATTATGTGGAACTGGCCGTCGGATATGATACCTCCCGGCATTTGTACATGGAAGCCGGCATCGGGGATAAGGATTTTTTGGGCAATAACCTGAATGCCGAAGCCGGTCTTGAGTTGAGCCAGGTTGGTTACGGCATGGATTTTTCCTTAACTGAACCACGGTTTCTTTCCACCCGCTTCACTTCCATAACCAAGGCATATACAAAAGAAAACGAGGCGTTCAACAAAGACTACGGCATCAGAACCTATGGCCTGTCCCAGACGTTTCTGCGCAATTTTAAGAATAAGAAGATCAACCTTTCATTAGGCGGGGGCTATGAATACCGGGACCAGTATTTAAGGGTGGATCGTGAGCTTGATGATGATGAAGATGACGATTATGGGGTTCGCCATATCGGCCGGATGAATACAGGTATTACCTGGCGTACCACAGATTCCATTGTCCACCCCCGAAAGGGGTTGTTTGCATCGACAACCTTTGATGTATTCAAAGGCACTTATTCCAGTCTTGATGACTTTTACAAATACGGCCTGGAGCTGCGGTATTATTTTCCGGTCACCAACGACCTGGTTATCGCCATGCGTGGCCGCTACGGATACATGGATACTTACGGGGGCAATACCCATATTTCCGATGACCAGCTCTATTATCTGGGTGGTGCGTCAACCGTAAGGGGGTTTGATGAAAACATGCTGCAGTATGATGATGACGACAACGCCGTGGGGGGCAGATCCATGATGCTCGGCTCTGTTGAAGCCCGATACGATCTGAGTTTAAACTATGAGTTTGCCCTGTTTTTTGACACCGGCGCCTTAACCCAAATCCAGAAACCGGGCATCTCGGAATCATTCAGAAGCAGTGTCGGTATTGGTCTGCGCCGTCAGACACCGGTAGGGCCCATCAGTTTGCTGTACGGCTGGAAATTGGATCCCCAAGCCGGTGAAAGCACGGGGTGTTTTTATTTTTCCATGGGCTATACCTTTTAATTCGGCTTTACAAAGGCTCGGATTGTACTTAAAGTCAATTGGAAATAAATGGGAGGGGGACAATTTGTCTTGTTTTGTTCTCTAAAATTTCTTATAAAGCCGGCTTTATGGTCATGGACCGGTATAGCAGGGTGGCGTAAATGCTTTTTATCCTTGCGGCCGGGGGCCAAAACAATCTTAGGATAGGCTATTTAAACATTTAAAAATGCACAAATTAAGGAACGGTAGATGAAATTTATCGTGGGCTACAAACGTGGCACAAACCAGGCGGAAAATCTTCTTGAACTTGCATTGAAACGGGCTCAACTTTTTAATGCAACAGTCTCGATCGTTACCATAATGCCCGAGGGTATGGAAAAGGATCAGGACCTGATCACTGAGACGAAAGCCGATCTGGAAAAGGCCAAAACCCATTTTGACAGGAAAGATATCCCCTGTGAAAGCCATTTACTGATTCGCGGCATTGATCCCGGAGATGATCTGGTTAATTTTGCCAAGAAAACCCAGGCAGACGAAATCATTATCGGTGTGAAAAACAGAACCAAGGTGGGAAAACTGCTGCTGGGTTCCACAGCCCAGGCTGTGGTTCTCAATGCTCCTTGCCCGGTGGTTACCATGAAATAGGCATTGGGATTTTATGGATATTTAGTTAGGGCCATCGAAACAATAAAAGCCATCATATGGTTTGTCTTTTTACCCGTCTTCTTTGTTGCATCAATAGGCACATATTTCAATATGCATCCCATTGATGCGCCTTGAATACGGATAAAAAGCCTTCGCCCTATTTGTGGATTTTAAAATTTCCATGGTCCTTAAAAATTTAAAAGACAAGGTAAAACCCATTGCAGGGAACATCCATCACCTTTGAAAACAATTTACCTCTGTGCCTTTCCAATGTACCGATCAATCCGGTTTCACGCCTTGCACCAACCCCCAGCGGTTTTTTGCACCTCGGCAATGCGGTAAATTTTCTGGTGACCTGGGCCATTGTCAGAAGCCGTAAAGGACGCCTGCATCTGCGCATTGATGATATGGACGGTATCCGTTTCAGGCCGGATGTGCTGGAAGATATTTTCACCAGCCTTGATTGGCTGGGACTGGATTGGGATACAGGACCGGCAGGGCCGGATGATTTTTATCAAAATTATTCTTTGCACAAAAAAAAGGAGTATTACCGGGACAGGTTGCAGGCCCTTGATAAAACAGGGCAGAATACATTTGTGTGCCGGTGCAGCCGGGCATCCATAAAAAAAGTATCTCCCAATGGACTGTATCCAGGCACATGCCGAAATGCCGGTCTGGCATTTGAACCCGGTCTTCATGCTGTCCGGTTAAGGGTGAAAAATGATGCCTGCATTCAGGTTAACAATCAGCCCATTGATCTGGCCAACACATTTGGTGATTTTGTCCTCTGGCGCAAGGATGATCAACCCAGTTATCATCTGGCAAGCCTTTTGGAAGATGAAGAAGGCGGTATCAATTTTATAGTCCGGGGTCGGGACCTGCTCTTGTCCACTGCTGCCCAGATTTATCTTGCCCAATGTTTTGGTTTCTCTTCATTTCCGGCATGTCGGTTTATTCATCACGGGCTTGTTCTGGGGAATAATGGTGAAAAGCTGTCAAAATCAAGGGGAGCGCATGCCCTAAAAGACCTGAGGCAGTCAGGGGGCTCTTTTACCAACGCCGTAAAAACAGCGGCTTGGGTTTTAGGGCTTAAACACAATACGATCCTTACCGCACAGGATCTAAAAAAAGCATTGAATTCATGAGTTTATGCGCCTGGTAAAAATAAGTTCTGTATCGTGAAGCAGGGCGGTTATATTGCTTGAATCTCCAATTAAAATCGCTTATATATCTTTTATAATATGTTAAATAATTTGTGATTAGTGGATTTTAAAACTTCCATAGCCCTAATTCAATCAAAGACAAGGAGTTAAAAGGTGACGGATAAACGTTCAAAAGACAATGCGCTCCTGGATGAGATAATGTCGGAAGTCCGCTTTCTGACCGAGGACCTGCAAAAGGATGTTTTGGCGTATATTCGCAATATCAAGGAATCTAGATCCTATCCCCGGGTGAATAAATCCATTGAAATGGATATTCTGATCGGTGATAAAGTTATACAGTCTAATGCCAAGAATATGAGTGCTTCCGGGGTGTTTATCAAATCCAGGATGAATCCGGATATCGGGGTACCGGCAAAAATCGTCTTTTCCCTGCCCGGTCAGGCCCGGCCTTTTAAGCTTACCGGAACTGTGGTTAGAACAGACTCGGGCGGGATCGGGTTATATTTTTCCGATATGACAACCTATGCCCGGGAACACTTGGATAATCTGCTCAAAAAGGTGTCGGGGTTCAGGGCTTGAATGACTCTTCCGAGTCCCTTAGAGCCTATTTAAAAATTGATGAACCGACTGCAATCTCATGAAAACGGCCCTCTTATTTTTAAACAGACTCTTTTTTTTCCGGAACAGGCAAAACACTTTTTTTAAACCCGCATGAACGGTTTGGGCATTTGTGGATTTTGCCATCCCGCTTTGTCTCTTTTTCCAGTAAATAAGGGCTGCCGCAATCCGGACAGCTTTCGTTGACAGGTTTATCCCAGGTGGCAAAGGTACAATCCGGATATCTGGAACATCCGTAGAATATTTTTCCCCGTTTTGAGTGTTTTTCCACAATTGTGCCGTCGCACCCTTTTTCAGGGCAGGGTACGCCTGTATCTTTGCTTGAGTTCTCCTGGGCCGCGGATTCCGTGTGTTTGCATTCGGGATATCCGGTACAGGCGATAAACAATCCAAATCTGCCGTCTTTCATCACCATGGGCTTGCCGCATTTAGGACAATCCTTGACCGGTTCGCTGTCCTGGACCTTTTCAACAATTTCAATATTGCCTTTTTCATCCCTTGTGTAATTACTGGTAAAGCTACACTCGGGATACCCGGTACAGGCCAGGAAATGCCCGTTTCTGCCGATTTTGATATTAACGGGTTTTCCGCATGACGGGCATTTGATATCAGTTTCAATGCCTACACCCTTAACGGAAACCATATTGTCCTTGGCGTTATCCAAGGTGGTTTTAAAATCGGAATAAAACGCTTTTAACAGTTCAACTTCGTTGAGTTTTCCCTGTTCCACATCATCCAGATTGGTCTCCATCTGAGCCGTGAATGAAATGTCTAAAAGGTTGGGAAATGCACTCACTAAAAGATCATTGACAATAAAGCCAAGCTCGCTTGGAGTGAAATACCGTTTGATCAGATCCACATATCCTTTATCCTGGATCACGGCTATAATGGATGCATAGGTGGATGGCCTGCCAATACCATTTTTTTCAAGCTCCTTGACAAGGGATGCTTCGGAAAACCTGGGCGGGGGCTTGGTAAAATGCTGGTCATGATTTATTTTACGGGTCGTTAACTGTTCCTTGGGTGCTACCGCAGGCAGGGACTGGATTCCTTTTTCTTTGTTTTTTTCCTGGGTTGCATACAACCGCATAAATCCGTCAAACTGGGTCGTAGATCCGGAAACGGAAAACAGGTATTTTTCTGTTGCCTCGATCAGGATGGATTTCTGGTCGATCAGGGCCTGGGCCATTTGGGAGGCTACAAACCGTTTCCATATCAGATCATAGAGTTTGAACTGGTCCGGCGACAGAAAGGATTTGATTTTTTCCGGGGTATTGTGAACCGAGGTGGGGCGTATGGCTTCATGGGCATCCTGGGCCTTGTTCTTGTTTTTAAAAAATCTGGGTGCATCCAGGGCATACTCGTCTCCAAAGGACTGGCGGATCAGGCCTAAAGCCTCTTGGGCCGCTTCCGGGGCAATACGGGTGGAATCGGTACGCATGTAAGTGATCAGACCTTCGGGACCACCGCTGCCGATCTCAATGCCTTCATACAACTGCTGGGCCACAACCATGGTTTTTTTGGCAGAGAACCGCAGCCGGTTAATGGCATCCTGCTGGAGTTTACTGGTGATAAAAGGCGGCAACGGATTGCGCTTAATGGTTTTGTTTTTGATTTCACTAACAATGAAACTGGCCTTTTCAAGGTCTGCCACAATGGCATGGGCCTGATCCCCATTGGTGACCTTGGCTTTTTTTCCGTATATTTTTGTCAACGCCGCATTGAAAACAGGCGGGTTTCCCGCCTCAAGATCCGCAGTAATGGTCCAGTACTCTTCCGGCTTAAATGCCCGGATCTCCCGCTCCCTGTCACAGATGATTTTAACGGTCACGGATTGAACCCGACCGGCACTTAGTCCCCTTTGGACCTTTTGCCATAAAAGCGGTGATATCTGGTAGCCCACCAGCCGGTCCAGCTTTCTTCTGGCCTGCTGGGCGTCATACTTGTCC
>JAQYWJ010000272.1 GCA_030145005.1 Desulfobacter sp.
TGCAGAATATGATAAGTTATAATTATTAGATACTGAAAGGCTCCAACTCCCTCTAACGGCAGTATATTTCACAAGGGGATCTTTTGTGGCAAACGACGATCTTTCCGTTCTCAAAATCGATAAATCACGCATTTCTCGCCGGGGAAAGAAAAAATACTTTGTTTACTTACTTCTGCTGCCGGCGCTCCTCATAATTGCGGGTGTGTTGTATTACCAGGGTGTTTTAACCTTGGCAGTGAAAGTGGATGTTGCCCGGGTTGTCAGGCTTTATCCTTCTGAAGCCTATACACTGCTCAATGCCAGCGGTTATGTGGTAGCCCAGCGTAAAGCGGCGGTGGCGTCCAAAATAACCGCCCGCCTGGTTTCGCTGTCTGTTGAAGAAGGAAGTCCCGTCAAAGCCGGTCAGGAGATTGCCCGACTCGAAAGTGATGATCTTGAGGCTGTCCGTAACCGGGCTTTGGCTGATCTTGAGTTTGTGCGCTTTAAAATCGAACAGGCCAAAGCCGAGCTAACCGATGCGACCCGCTCTCATCAACGCAATAAGCAGCTGCTGCCGAAAAATTACATTTCCAGGGCGGAATACGATGTCGGCGAGGCACGCTACCGCACGGCCCGGGCAGCCCTTTCGGCGGAGAAGGCGGCCCTTAAAGCAAGCGGTGCCGCACTTCGGGTGGCGGCAGTGAACTTGGAATATACTATCATTCGAGCGCCTTTTGACGCTCTTGTATTGACCAAGAATGCCGACATCGGTGATATTGTAACACCGGTGGGTGCTGCTGCCGATTCCAAATCTGCGGTTGTGAATATTGCGGACATGGATTCGCTGATGGTCGAGGTGGATGTGTCGGAATCCAATATCCGTCAAGTTTATGTTAAACAACCCTGTGAAATCCGTTTGGATGCACTGCCCGAAGCACGGTTTGCCGGCAGGGTCCATATGGTTGTGCCGACGGCTGATCGGAGCAAAGCGTCTGTGATGGTCAAGATTGCGTTTCTGGAAAGGGATCGGCAGATGCTGCCGGAAATGAGTGCCAAAGCGGCCTTCTTGTCGCAGCCCCTGACTGTTTCCGAAAAAGAGCCGGTCATGGCGGTTCCAACGGCGGCTTTGAGAGAAGCAAAGGGGGAAAACATTGTTTTTCAGGTGCAGGACGGCAAAATCATGAAAAAGACCGTCCGTTTGGGTCGACAATTGGGTGATATGACTGAAGTCAAGTCCGGTCTGGCGTTAGATGATGTTATTGCCTTAAAACCCCTCCACCGCCTTAAGCAGGGCATGAAGGTCGTGATCAGTGACTGATTTGGTTGAAATCATTGAGGTGTACAAGTCTTACCGACGCGGCAGCCAGGTGTTACCGGTGTTGGAAAACATCAACCTGACCATCGGGATTGGGGAGTTTTTGGCATTGATGGGGCCGTCGGGTTCGGGAAAAAGTACCCTGCTCAATCTCATTGCAGGTCTGGATAAGGCCGATAGCGGTATTATCCGGGTCGCCGGTGTGGATATTACAACGCTTTCGGAACGTGAACTGGCTGACTGGCGGGCGCTTAATGTGGGATTCGTCTTTCAATTCTACAATCTTATTCCGGTTCTGACCGCCTTTGAAAATGTTGAACTGCCCCTGCTTCTGACCAACCTTTCCAAGAAGGAACGTCACCGGCATGTGCAGGCTGCCATAAATCTGGTTAATTTATCCGATCGCAGGGATCACTATCCCGGTCAGCTCTCTGGAGGTCAGCAGCAGCGGGTGGCCATCGCCCGTGCCATTGTGACCGATCCGACCCTGGTGGTGGCTGATGAACCGACCGGTGACCTGGATCGCAAATCAGCCGACGATGTGCTGCTGCTCCTGGATCGTCTTCGTTCCGACCTGGGCAAGACCATTATTATGGTAACCCACGACCCGCGCGCCGCCAAACGGGCACACGGTGTGCAATATCTCGATAAAGGTGTTCTGGCACATGAATATACTGAAGATCCTGGTCCGGAATGCCTTTAGGCACAAGCTGAGAAGCATCCTGACAATCATTGCCATGTGTATCGCCATTCTTGCCTTTGGATTGTTGCGCACCGTCATCAGTGCCTGGTACGCCGGTGTGGCTGCATCCTCCGCAGACCGCCTGGTGACCCGAAACGCCATTTCACTAATATTTCCATTGCCCCTGGCCTATCGTGATAAAATTCGCTTAACCGATGGGGTTAAAGGGGTTTCTTACGGCAATTGGTTTGGGGGGATTTACATCGAGGAAAAAAATTTTTTTGCCAACTTTGCCGTGGAACCCCAAACCTATCTGGCCCTCTACCCTGAATTCATCCTGCCGGCCGATCAGCTCAGCGCTTTTTTAACCAACCGCAAAGCCTGTATCGCCGGGGCCAGACTGGCTGAACGATTTGGCTGGAAAATTGGTGATACCATCACTCTCAGAGGTACGATTTTTCCCGGTAACTGGGAACTGTTATTACAGGGAATCTACCGGGGGCGGGACCAGACGGTCGATCAATCAATCTTTTTTTTTCATTGGGATTATCTCAACGAGTCTCTTAAAAAAACGGCTCCGGGACATGCCAATCAGGTCGGATATTACATCATCCAACTGACCGATCCTGACCGGGCGGCAGACGTCTCCAACACTATTGATAAAAATTTTAAAAATTCTCTGGCCGAAACCCTTACTGAAACGGAAAAAGCTTTTCAGATGAGTTTTGTGGCCATGAGTGATGCGCTGATCTGGGTGATTCAGATCGTCTCCGGGGTGATCATCGTGATTATTTTAGCTGTTGTGGCCAATACCATGGCCATGACGACGCGTGAACGGATTGGGGAATATGCCATCTACAAAACTTTGGGGTTCGGTGCGTTCCATATTTGGGGTTTGATCTGGGGAGAGGCCCTTGTCATTACCCTGAGCGGAGGTCTGTTGGGGATGGCTTTAACCTATCCTGTCGCCAGGGTTTTCAGCAATGCCGTGGGGACGGTTTTTCCCGTCTTCAACGTCGATATCACTACGATCTATATGGATTTTGGGGTGGCT
>JAQYWJ010000273.1 GCA_030145005.1 Desulfobacter sp.
ACAAAAATTTTTTTATCCTTGAGGCTGTCAATGACAAATGAGGACTGGATGCTCTGGATGCCCTGTATCCGGGTCAATTTTTGGTTCATGAATTCTGCATAGGCCTTGATGTCCTTTGCAATAACCTTAAGAATAAAATCATGGGCACCGGCAATCTGGTAGCACTCCACAACCTCCTCAAGTTCCGAAAACTTTTCCTTGATCAAAGGCACAGAAGACAGCTTGCTCAAGCTCAGTGTAATGCTGACAATGACCATGATGGAAAATCCGACCTTTTCCGGATCCACCACCGCCGTGAAATGGGAGATCACACCCGCTGTTTCAAGGCGCTTCACCCGTTCCAGCGTAGCAGGTGCTGAAATTCCCACCATCCGGGACAGCTTGGCATTGCTAATTTTCCCGTTTTCCTGGAGAATCTTCAGTATTTTTTTATCAATCCGGTCCAAATCGCGTTTCCCCACAATGCGTCAAAGATTCAGGGCTGCAGCAGGTAGTCTGAAAGAACGTCTCCCAACGTGTCCAGGGCACCGCCATAAAAGTGATCTACATTGGAAAGGACCTCTACCCGGGGGGTAATTTCCCATTTAGACAAAAGATCGTGCACCAGAGAAACAGGAGCCAAATCATCATTTTCACCGGTAATAATCAGTCCTGTATTGGGCAACTGTTCCACCTGGTCAAAACTTAACAACGCTGCCGGCGGCGATACCATAATATGATCGCAAAGGTCAACACCGGCACTGACGACATGGGCATTTACCCATGAACCAAAGGAGTATCCGGCAAGGAAAAGCTGATCATACCCCTGGTCGGATAAAAAATCTAAAGCGCTTCTGACATCATCCTGCTCGCCCCGGCCATTGTCAAATTTTCCGGAACTGCCCCCGGTACCTCTGAAATTAAAACGCAGGGTGGCAATCCCGGCAGATTGAAAGCAAGCGGCCATCCGGCATATCACAGGTACATCCATATTTCCGCCGTAAAGGGGATGGGGATGAGCCAGTACCACAGCTTTTCCTGTCTCCTGACGGTTTAAATACCCCTCAAGACAGATATCGCCGGCGCCGGTTATGGTGATAAATTCTTCAATCATTTTTTGTTTTTCAGGGCAGCCTTGATAAATGCCTTGAAAAGCGGATGGGGAGCCATGGGCTTGGACTTGAATTCCGGATGAAACTGGCAGCCCAGAAACCACGGGTGATCTTTAAGTTCCACAATTTCTACCAGGTCATGATCCGGGGATGTCCCTGAAATGACAAGTCCTGATTCCACCAGTTTGTCCTTGTATTCATTATTGAACTCAAAACGGTGGCGATGCCGTTCGGAAATATTTTCAGTCTTGTAGGCATTCATGGCAAAGGTGTTTTCAACCAGGAGACAGGGATAGGCACCTAACCGCATGGTGCCGCCTTTATCCGAGGATTCATCCCGTTTCTCCACCTGACCGGTCTGCTCATCCACCCACTCTTTCATCAGGTAGATCACCGGATAGGGCGTGTCGATATCAAATTCCTCGCTGTTGGCATCTTCCAGACCGGCAAGATTGCGTGCAATCTCAACCACGGCCATCTGCATACCCAGGCAGATACCGAAAAAGGGCACCTTGTTTTCACGGGCAAACCCGGCAGCAAGAATCTTTCCTTCAATCCCCCGGGTCCCGAACCCGCCCGGAACCAGAACACCATCGACCTTGGACAGCACGTCAGCCACATTCTCCTTTGTCAGGTTGGAGGAATCCACAAATTGCAGATTTACCTTGGTGTCATTGGAGATACCGCCGTGGGTCAGTGCCTCATTCAGGCTTTTATAGCTCTCGGTTAAATCCACATATTTACCCACAATGGCGATGGTGACATTATGCCTTGGATTTTTCAGGCGCTCCACCATTTCCCGCCAGCCGTCAATGCGCGGGGCCCGGGCCCACATGCTCAGTTTTTTAAGAATCATGTCCCCCAGGCCTTCTTCGTTGTAGACAATGGGCACATCATAGATACAGTCCACATCCTTGGCGGTGAATACGGCATCAGGTCCGACATTGCAGAACAGGGCAATCTTGTTTTTAATGTCCTGGGTCAAAAGGCTCTCCGTACGGCACAAAAGGATATCCGGCTGGATACCGATGCTTCGAAGTTCCTTGACACTGTGCTGGGTGGGTTTGGTTTTTACTTCGCAGGCGGTTTTAATATAGGGCACCAGGGTCAGGTGGATGTAAATCACGTTGTTGGCGCCGGCATCGGCCTTGAACTGGCGGATAGCCTCAAGAAAGGGAAGGGATTCAATATCCCCAATGGTACCGCCGATTTCAACAATCACCACATCGGTGTCATGGGAAACCAGGGAGATGGCCCGTTTAATTTCGTCAGTAATATGGGGGATCACTTGAACAGTCCCGCCAAGGTACTCTCCCCGGCGCTCCTTGGTGATCACCTGGTCATAAATCTTTCCTGTGGTAAAATTGTTGTTCTTGCCAAGTTTGGCATTGGTGAACCGTTCATAATGACCCAGGTCAAGATCGGTTTCCGCACCGTCATCGGTGACAAACACTTCACCGTGCTGGAAGGGGTTCATGGTTCCAGGGTCAACATTTATGTAAGGATCCAGTTTCTGGATGGTCACGGTCAGCCCCCGGCTCTCCAGAAGCATACCAATGGCCGCCGACGCCAGTCCCTTGCCCAATGATGATAACACCCCGCCTGTTACAAAAATATATTTAGTTGTCTCAGCCATCCAGTCCTCACTTCCACGCTTTTTTAATCATAGTAATTCCAAGCTTCTGCCCGCCGGACTTCATATCAGATATGGGGGGATCACGAAAGTCATATAACAGCTTATTTTGACTTTCATAATAAAAAGGTGAGGATTTATAAGGATAAACACCTCACCTTTTCCCCACCTGATAAATAAAAAAATTTTTACCATGAACGCGTCTGGTTTATTATAGTGCATTAACGGTAATCCCGTGTTTGAACGAAAAGTTGCCCAGATGCAAGGCGCATAAAAATTTG
>JAQYWJ010000274.1 GCA_030145005.1 Desulfobacter sp.
AAAAAACCCCTTTATGGGTGAAAAACTATATCAAATAATAATAGCGAATTCAATTGAATGATCAAAAATTGGTGGCCTATATTTAAATACCTTGGTGGCGCGGGTGAATTCTTTGGGCCTGTTTTCTTGTTTTTATATGAAAATTCAAATAACTTGTTAAGTTACTTTTAAATCTAAATTTATAAAAAAGGAAAAAATGTCAATGTTGATCAATCTTCTGATTTTAAGCGTTGCGGTATTTCTGGTGGCCAATTTTTTACCCGGCATCCGGGTTAAACATTTTGGGACGGCCATTATGGTGGCCATTGTCTACAGCCTGATCAATTTTTTCTTTGGCTGGCTGCTGATTCTTTTATCCCTTCCTTTTATAATCATCACATTCGGGCTGTTCAAACTGGTGATCAATGCCGTGCTGCTCTGGCTCACCGATAAAATGCTTGATGACTTTCAAATTAAAGATTTTTTCACAACATTTATAGCTGCCCTGTGCATCACCTTTGTTGATTCCGTTATAAAATGGGGCATGGCATCCATGTGATTTATTAAATAGTGTCTGAACGAAAACCTGGAAATTTTTATATGAAAGTCCCAATAAGTTTTTAAATTACTTTCATGTTTTGTTGTAGGTTGAGCCTGGGTGTTGATAGACTAGATCAGCCCATGGCTGTTATTGAGTACAAGGCGGACGTAAATTTTAACCGCAGGCATATATTGAATATTTCGAGGATTAAAATTTGCGGCCAACGAAGTAATCGGCAAAATTTACGGTTTTCGGTCGGGCACTAAATATCAGTATCGTCCCAGCACCCTAAGGGTTTCCACTTTTTCTGAAAGGGCGTCCATGACCGGATTGGAAACCGTGTCATCAAGGTCTGCTTCCAGGTCTGCATAAAACAGATATTCCCAAGGCTTTCCCGCCACGGGCCGTGATTCGAGCTTGACCAGGTTGATATGGTGGTCGGAAAAAACCTGCATCACTTCAAGCAAGGCGCCCGGGCGGTTGCCGGTTGAAAAGATGATGGAGGTTTTATCCGCTTTTTTATGTCCCTTGAATTCCCTGGCAATCACGGCAAACCGTGTATAATTCATGGGGTTGTCTTCAATGGATTCGTGGGCCACGGCCATGTCAAAGATTTCAGCGGCCATGGCAGGACCAATGGCTGCCACTGACGGATCAAGTTCTTTGGCCTGTTTTACCGCAGAGACGCCCGGACGCACAGGTAAAATTTCAGTCGCAGTCATCAGAACCAGGTAGTTCCGGCACTGGGCAATGACATGGGCCGGGGCAAGGATCGTTTTGACAGCCGAAACTTCTACGCCCGGATGGGTGATCAGCGCATGTTTGATACGGATGGTCATTTTACCGATAATTTTCAGATTGTGGGTCTGGAGCAGATCATAGTTTTCGTGGACGGATCCGGACAGTGAATTTTCCACAGGCACCACCCCATATGATGCAGTGTTGTTTTCAACGGCAGCGAAGATCTCTTTGAAAGACCTCATGGCCACCGGGGTGACATCATCTCCGAAATAGGAGAGGCAGGCCTTGTGTGAATAGGTTCCGGGCTCCCCGATAATGGCGCAGGCTGTAGCATTTTGGGTATGGGTGTCAGGGATAAATTCCTTTTTTTTCAGGTAATCAAAATCCAGTTGTTTGCCCACCACCGGTGCAATTACATAAATATCCCTGGTTAAGTTACCGAACTGTTCAGGATAAAGGCTTTGGGGGCCGTCGGAAAGGGCCTTGTCCGGATTGTTATGAACTTCCACCATCAGGGCGTCGGCGCCTGCTGCCACCGCGGCCCGGGCCATGGGAGCCACCTTTTCACGGATGCCGGTGGCATGACTGGGGTCAATGACAATGGGCAGGTGGGTGAGCTGCTTTAACACCGGGATGGCAGACAGGTCCAGGGTATTCCTGGTATAAGGCTCAAATGTTCTGATGCCCCGTTCACACAGGATGATATTGGTGTTGCCTCCGGCGGCAATATATTCGGCGGACATGAGCCACTCCTGGATGGTGGCTGCAAGGCCGCGTTTGAGCACCACAGGCTTGCTCATTTTACCGGCACATTTGAGCAACTCAAAGTTCTGCATATTCCGGGCCCCGATCTGGACCACATCCACATATTTTTCCATGAGCTCTGCCTGGGCCGGAGAGGTCATTTCCGTCACCACGCCAAGGCCGGTCTCTTCTCGGACCTGGGCCAGAATTTTTAGGCCCTCTTCTTCAAGGCCCTGGAAAGAGTACGGTGATGACCGGGGTTTATACGCGCCGCCCCGGAACAGGACCGCCCCGTATTTTTTCACTTCCTTTGCAATGGTCATGGCCTGGTCCCGGCTCTCAACAGCGCAGGGTCCTGCAATGATGACAATGCGGTCACCGCCCACGGTGACCTCCCCGGCTTTGACCAGGGTGTCTTCGGATTTAAATTCCCGGCTGACAAGTTTGTGCGCCGTTGAAATGGGGACTGCTTTTTCCACGCCGTCAAGATCTGCATAAGCATCCGCATTTCGCTTCACCCGTGCCGCTGTGATGCCGATGACCTGTCTGCCGGCATCTGTGATTCGGTTGACAATACATCCGTCGGTGGCCAGGGATGCGTCAATGGCAGCTCGCTGTGCTTTTGTCATTTTCGATTCAAGTATCAGTTTCATTTGCTGAAATTCTCCTTTTCCCAGGGGCTGTTTTAGGCCCTGACGTTTGGTAAAAAACAAAAGCCCCGGAAAAAATCTTCCCGGGGCCTTGGGCCTGAAAACAAAAAGGCCCCGGGTGGTCTTACCGTCCACCCGGGGCCTGTATATGTAAAATTCACATAGGGCTAAACCGGATGAACGCTCCTAAAAAAGAAGAAGCGTCCAAAGTTAAAAAAGAAAAAGAAATTGTTTGTTTCGATCATTTTCATTTTTTTCGGTCAGCCTTTAAAGCATTAAAAATACTTTACAACACTAACAGCGGCCCAAGGCCATGTCAAGGTGAAATCCATTAAATTTATTCT
>JAQYWJ010000048.1 GCA_030145005.1 Desulfobacter sp.
AACGGTCACGGATTGAACCCGACCGGCACTTAGTCCCCTTTGGACCTTTTGCCATAAAAGCGGTGATATCTGGTAGCCCACCAGCCGGTCCAGCTTTCTTCTGGCCTGCTGGGCGTCATACTTGTCCGCATCCGGTTGTGTTGGATGGGAAAGGGACTCGGCAATACCTTTTTTTGTTAATTCATGGATAAGAACCCGGTGGAATTTGCGGTTCTTTTTTTTGAGAATATCCATGATATGAAAGGCAATGGCCTCTCCTTCACGGTCCGGGTCAGGGGCAAGGAATATCTCATCCGTGTCACCGGCGGTTTTTTTCAGATTGGAGATGATCTTAGATTTATCTTTTATATTGACATATTTGGCCTTAAAATTGTCGTCCACATCAATCCCCAGAGTTTTCACCGGAAGATCGCGGATGTGGCCGGCACTGGCCGCCACATTATAGTCCTTTCCAATATATTTTTTCAGGGTTTTGATTTTAGTTGGCGATTCGACAATAATAAGCGGCTTTGCCAATGTTATTCCTCCAAGATTGAAAATTTATTGCCTGGATGACGAACAATAAGCCCTGACAATTCCAAGTCAAGTAGGGCTGCAGAAACCTGGGCGCTCGTCAGACCGCTTGACGCGGTGATACGATCAATATGTTCGGGGTAAAGATCGAGGTGTTTATATACCATGGTCTGGATTTTGTCCATGGTTGGTTTGTTTTTTGTCGGTTCAAATGAAGGCGCTTGATATGTGGCATGGACAAACTGGGACAGTTCATCAATGATGTCCATCTCATTTTCTATAAGGCGTGCGCCTTGTTTGATCAGATGATGGGTACCCCGGCTTTTGGAGGATTTTATGCTTCCCGGGACGGCAAATACCTCGCGGTTGTATTCCCCGGCTAATCGGGCAGTAATCAGAGACCCGCTTTTCTGGGCGGCCTCCACCACGACCGTGCCGCAGGACAGACCCGCAATGATCCTGTTGCGTCGGGGGAAATTGGCAGGCAACGGGGCTGTGTCCGGAAAAAATTCGGAGATGACGGCGCCCTGTTTTCTGATCCGGCAGTACAAGGGCCGGTTGTGCCTGGGATAGATATGGTCAAGGCCTGATCCAAGAACAGCCAGTGTCTGCCCGGTATCATTTTCAAGTGCGCCTTTGTGGGCAGCGGTATCAATCCCCAGGGCCATGCCTGACACAATGGTAAAGCCAAATGCCGTAAGACGTCCTGCAAGGTAACGGGCTGTATCTATGCCGTAACGGGTCGCATTTCTTGACCCCACAATGGAAATACAGGGCGCATTAATATCGAATGTACCGTCATAAAATAAAAGGGCAGGGGGATCGGGAATTTCTTTAAGCAGGGTAGGGTATTCAGGTTCGGTTAACACCACAACCCTGTATCCGGAATCCTGGACCTGGGCAAGGCGTTTTTGGGCACCCGGTTCAAATTCTTTGTGTCCAAGAAGGATTTTTATGGCCCTGGAAGATATATCCGGTACAGACACAAGTTGTGTTTTAGATGCCGTTAAAATGGCTTCAGGTGTTTTAAAATGTTGAATCAGGTTTTTGATGACACGGGGACTTAGACCTGGCAGTCCTGTTAAAAGAAACCAGGGCAGATATGTGTCCGGACAGGGCATCATTTAATAACTACTGGGGTTGGGATAGTTTCTGCTGGGCCTTGTCTGCTGCCGATGAAAAGGGATAGCGGGTGATGACTTGCTTGAAGTATTGATTGGCCTGGCTCACATCGTCTATGGACATATATGAATATCCTGTTTTAAGCAGGGCATCCGGGACTTTTTGACCCTTGGGATAGGTCTGGACAAGTTTTTTAAAAATTTTTGCCGCCTTTTCATAATCGCCTGTGGTGTAACTGCATTCCCCAAGCCAGTAAAGGGCGTTGTCCGCCAGTTTATGATCGGGAAATTTTTTGACAAAATCTGAAAATAGTGTCTGGGCCATAGAGATATTACGCTCAAGCAGCAGGACCCGACCTTTTTTGTAAAGCTTGACAGGGTCTAAATCTCCGGTTTGTGCAGGAGGTGCCGGCCGATTTGGCTTGGCAGGAGACCCTGGGTACGCCTGCTTTGGGGGCGGTGATGGTTTGGTTTGTGAACAGGATTTTTTTTCAAGCAGCGCAATCCGGTTTTCGAGCCGGGTGATTTTTTCTTCAAGATGCCTGGTACGGATATCCTGGTCAAGTGATGTATCTATGGGAACGGATGTGGCGTCAGGCACAGTCGTATTGGTGTCCTGTGCCTGACTATCAGTCCGTTTATATGTTTTCAAAGACCCGCAGGAAGCGGTCAAAAAAAGAATAAGAAAAAGCAGCGCAATCCTTGAAATGTTTTGTCTGGATGCGGGCATAGACGTTATCCTTACTTTTTTCTATGGGCCATAAAAACAATGGGGGATGCAATGAAAACGGATGAATAGGTACCCACCACCACACCGATGATCATGGCAAAGGCAAAGTTGTGAATAATTTCTCCACCCAGCAGGAAAAGTGCCAGCAGGACAACCAATGTGGTCAGCGATGTCAATATGGTCCGTGACAGGGTTTCATTAATACTTCGGTTAAACAGGTCCGATACCATGGAATGGTTTGAATTCCCCTTGATATTTTCCCGGATTCGATCAAACACGATAATAGTGTCGTTCAGTGAATAACCGATGATGGTCAAAAGGGCTGCAATAATCTGCAGGGAAAAATCAAGGTTGAGCAGGGAAAATATTCCAACGGTAATGGTTACATCGTGGATCAGGGCCACAATGGCGCCGATTGCGTACTGAAGCTGAAGATACCAGAACAGCACCAGAGAGATAACTAAGGCGGCTGCAATTAAAAAAGGCATGGACAGGTTGAAGACGGATAAAAAGTAGACCGCCGCCATCAATGCGCCGGCCGTGATTCCGGCAATGGTCCATTTCTGTTCAAAACGACCGGATATGTAAATCGTGATAAAGAGCAGGGAATAGAAAATGGCCAGAAGCGCATTTTTCTTTAAGTCTTCTCCCACCTGTGGCCCGACCATTTCCACACGCCGGATATCAGGCTCAAGGGACGTTGCATCCTTCAACCCTTTTGAAACGGTGTCAGACAGCTGGTTGCCCAGGGCGTCGGCATCACTGGAGGTGCGGATCAGGTATTCATTGGCCTCCTGATCACCAAACCCCTGGACAGATACATCTTTAAGGCCAATCTCGTCCAATCCTTTACGGATGTCGGAAACATCAACTTTCTGGGGGAATTTTACCTGTACCAGGGTGCCGCCGGCAAAATCTATTCCGTAATTGGGGCCATTATGAATAATCAGGGAGACAATACCTGCCAGAATCAGGATCAGGGAAACCGCAAAGCCGAATTTGCGCATTCCCATAAAATCGATATTGGTACCAGGCTTGATAAATTGCATGATGATAAGTTCCTTTTATAAGACAGTATGTGCAACTTACACAGATCTTTCAACTTTCGTTGTGAATTGAACCCGGCTGTTGATAGACCAGGTCAGCCCATGGCTGTTATATGCTCAATACGTCGGATTGTTTGTTTGCAAGAATCATATCGTAGATGCTCTTGGACAGGATCAGAGCAGTAAACAGACTGGCCACGATACCAAGCCCCAGGGTTACGGCAAATCCCTTGATGGGACCTGTACCGAACTGAAACAGAACAACGGCTGCGATCAATGTGGTGACATTGGCGTCCATGATGGTCAGCGTAGCACGATCATACCCGGCATCCACAGCAGCCTTGGGTGACTGGCCGGTTCGAAGCTCCTCCCGGATCCGCTCAAAGATAATAACATTGGCATCCACGGCCATACCAATGGTCAGGATGATACCGGCAATACCCGGCAAGGTCAGGGTGGCACCAAAAACTGCCAGCCCGCCACCGATCAGAAGGATATTTACAATCAGGGCAACGTCGGCGATCAGGCCTGCCCCCTTGTAATAAATTATCATGAAAAGAACGACCAGGGCACCGCCCACCAGCATGGACATCAGGCCTGTTCGCACGGAGTCTGCACCCAGGGTGGGGCCAACGGTTCGTTCCTCAATGATTCTAACCGGCGCAGGCAAAGAACCGGCCCGCAGCGCAATGGCAAGGTCAGTGGCTTCTTCAAGGGTAAAATGCCCTGTGATAACGGCTTTGCCCCCGGAAATACGGTCATTGATATTGGGGGCGGAGTATACATTTTTATCCAATACAATGGCCAGCCGTTTGTTAATATTGGCACCGGTGATCCGTTCAAAGATTCCGGCACCTTTACGACTGAATTCAATACCCACCTGGGGCTGCTGGAACTGGTCAAACTCCACCCGGGCATTGGTCAAATGGCTGCCGTCAAGCTCCACATGTTTTTTGATCAGAAATGGCGTTTTGGTCTGGCTGCCTGTATTGGCATTCTTTCTCACCTGATAAAGAATTTCATCTCCAACAGGCGGCTTGCCAAGTATAGCGGCATTGACATCGCCCTGTTCATCCACAAGCTGGAATGTAAGCTGGGCGGTTTTTCCAATCAGGCCTTTGGCACGTTCCGGATCACTGATACCCGGCAGTTGCAGAAGAATTCTGTTACCGCTCTGGATTCTGATGTCCGGTTCACTGACGCCGAATTCATCAATACGGTTTCGAATGGTTTCCAAGGCCTGTTCCGTAGCCATTTTTTTGATGGAATCCGATTCCTTGTCAGGCAGGCGCAGGGTAAAGGAAATACCGCCGTCAATATTTTTTACCGAAGGAATTTCAAGGCCTGCATATTCATCCGACAACAATTTTTCCACATCTGATCTGTTGTCCGCCCCTGAGATTTTGGCAATGATTTTATAATCAGAGGCCTTATTAATGCCCATGTGCTGTATTTTTTCATTTTTCAGATCCAGTTTAAGCTGGCTGATGGTACGGTCAATCTCGGCGTTAACCGCTTCTTGGCTTTGCACCTCAAGGACTAAGTGCATGCCGCCCTGCAGGTCAAGGCCGAGGTTGATTTTTTTATGGGGCCAGGTATTGGTGAACGTGGGAAGCAGACATACAACGGCAGCAACAATAATCCCCAGAATCAATACGCGCTTTGTAGTAAAAAATTTCAATCTCATCACTCCTGAAGGATTTGGTTAATTTTTTTCTTTGGATTTGCCCTGGGCATCATTATCTGAGACCAGGCCGGCAATGTTTGACCTGGCAACTTTTATTTTAACTTTTTCGGCAATCTCAAGACCGATGGTGGTGTCGTCTAAGGAGAGAATGGTGCCGAAAATGCCACCGGATGTTACAACCCGATTGCCCTTTTTAAGATTCGCGATCATTTCCTTATGTTCTTTGGCTTTTTTTTGCTGGGGTCTGATGAGCAGGAAATAAAAAATGGCAAACAGAATAATAATGGGTAAAAAACCAGCGATTCCTCCGGCCTGTCCGGTCTGTCCACCATTGGCGCCCATGGCGTATGCAGTGCTAATCAACATGTTCCTCCTTCTTCAATAGGGTAAATTTTTAATGTACCGGTATCCAGATATTACTTCCATCAAACCGGAGTTTATCCACATGATCAAAATCAATCTGTTCAAGCAGGGCAAATATCTCATCCATATTGTAGATAACCACCTTGCTTAAGGGATCTATGATATTTATATCCGCGGTTACCTTTTTTTCTTTTAGATTATAAATAATCACCATGGTTTCCGAGAATTTTAAAATTTTGCCGACACCCGAACTCATCCCTGAACTTTTGGGTTCATCAGCGGTTTCCACTAGACGAATACCTTTACGGATATAATAGTCTTTAAGCATCCTGAAGTGGATGTTCCAAATATTATCCCCCGGCTGAACCACATAAACCCCGTAGGTGGTTAACCCCAAAGGCTTTTGGGCACCGGATTCGTCAAGTTCCTTTTCAAGCACCTTACCCTTGCCGGCAAAAGCCTGTTCAATCACCTTTTCCATGGAAACCGTATTTTCGCCCACGGTAAAGGACTCATTGGACTTGACAACCAGATCCACACTGTCATTGATACCCAGATCCTTTTTACGGGACTCCATCAGGTCCTTTATAATGCCTTCTTTTGTCAGTTCATTATAGTCAATGACTGGGGGTTTGCTTATCTGTTTGACCACAGCGCTCGACAAAGAATCTGTTTTTTGGGCCCCGGACTTATCCTGGGTGACTTGAGTATTTTGCTCTTCAGTCCGCCTATTGTTGCCGGACAGCCTGTCCATGACAATCCAGATCACTAAAAGGACTGCCGCAATAACCACGGCAAGAGCGATGATAGGCATCATTGGGTGTCGTTTTTGCCTATAAGTACGCAAAGCCTCTCCTTTCTAAACTCACCTAGGGTTGTTTCAGATACAATAAAAAATTAGACATTGTCAAGGCAGCCTTACTTACAAATGTTAATTAACGCTGTTCTGACCGGAAACCATTGTGCGATCTATTTCAATATTTATGACTACCTGACGTTTTGTTTCAAGATCGAGAAGTTCTTCCCTTTTGGTATTAAGCATGTAATAGGCGACGTCTTCGGGCACCCGGCAGATAAATTTTTGATCAGGTTCCGCTTTCAGGGTTTTGAGCGCCAATTTTCGAAGCAGTGCAAGTGCTTGGATTTCAACAGACGGTGTCAGACCCCGGCCATTGCAATGTCTACAGATTTCATAGGCCCCGTAAGTGATGGAATGGCGGATTCTTTGCCTGGACATTTCAAGAAGTCCGAAGGCGGTAATTCCTCCCACCTTGGTTCTGGCCTTATCCGATTTTAAATGTTTTTTCATGGTCTTGGTGATCTCTGCCTTATGGCGGCGTTCCTTCATGTCAATAAAATCCACCACAATAAGCCCGCCCATATCCCGCAGCCTCAACTGCCGTGCCACTTCTTCAGCCGCTTCAAGGTTGGTGTGATAGGCTGTCTCCTCAATGCTGTTTTTTTTTGTGGATTTGCCGGAGTTGACATCAATGGAAACCAGTGCTTCGGTCTGTTCGATCACCAGAAAACCACCGGATTTAAGAGCCACCTCTCTTTTGTAAATGGAAGCTATCTGCTCCTCAAGCTGGTATTTTGTAAAAATGGGTTTTTCACTTTTGAACATCCGGACAATTTTTTTCTGTTTGGGTGCAATCATCCCGATGAAGTCCAGAACTTCTTTGTAGGTGTCTGGATTGTCAATGAGGATCTCTTTGATATCTGTTGTAAAATAGTCTCTTAAAGAACGCACGGCCAGGCTTTGTTCCTTATAAAGAATACAGGGGGCCTGGTTTTCCATGGCCAGTTTGTCGATGTTTTTCCATACGCGCATCAAATACCGGAGGTCTGATGTCAGAAGCGTTTTGGTGGCGCCCTTGCCTGCGGTTCTGACAATCATTCCGAATCCTTCGGCAATTTTCATACTCTTGAGAATACCAACCAGCCGCTTTCGTTCATCCTCCTCAACAATTTTACGGGAAACTCCCCTGGTGTTATTGCCCGGCATAAGTACGCCAAAACGTCCGGGAAGGGAAATATACGTGGTGAGCATGGCCCCTTTGAGATTAATCGGGTCTTTGGTGACCTGGACAATCATCTCCTGCCCTTTTTTAATTAAGTTGAACAGGGATCGGTCATTTTTTTCGACTTCCTGGAAATAATCCGGATGTATTTCGTTTTTTTGCAAAAATCCGTTTTTCTCGGCGCCGTAATCCACGAACACGGCCTGCAGACTGGGTTCCACCCGAGTGACGATACCTTTATAGATATTACCTTTGGTTGCCGCTTTGGCGGCTGTTTCGATGTGAAATTGATCCAGTTTGTTGTCAAAAACCATGGCTATACGGTTTTCTTCCGGATCCATTGCATTAATTAGAATTTTTCTGGTCATTCATGATCTCATTTTTCGTTATAACGTTTAAATTTGGTATGTATCTGCAACGCGCTGTGCAACGCACTGAATGAAATATCTTTAACGCACTGCAGATTTATATGTCTTATAAGCCTGCCACAACTTTTTGTTATCCGGCCATGGCAGCTTTTTTCTGTTTTAGAATATCGAAATATGTCTGGATACGCTCCACATAACGAACCGGTTCCCAGCCCCGGGCATATCCGTATTTTGTCTGGTTATAGTATTTTGCCTTGGACAACAGAGGAAGTGTCGCCTTCAGTCCTTTCCAGGTAGTGGGGTCGTACCCTTTCTCCTTTGCCAGACTCATGGCGTCTTTGACGTGCCCGTATCCGATATTATAACTTGCCAGGGCAAACAACAGTCGCTGGGATTTATCTTTAATATAATCAAAGCGCTTGTACATTAAAGATAGATATTTAATCCCTGCGCGGATGCTTTGTTGAGGATCACGGCGGTTTTTAATGCCCATTTCCTTTGCGGTTATTTTGGTGACCTGCATCAGTCCGCGAACATTGGTAAAACTCTTTGCATCCGGGTCAAAGTGGGATTCCTGGTACACAATGGCTGCTATCAGGCGCCAGTCAAATCCGTGTTTGGCGGATTCTTCCTTGATTACGTTTTTGTATTTGGGCAACCGGGCCTCTATACGCTCATGGAATTTTTTCAGCTCATAGGCGTCAAAATTGTCGATATTGTCATAATATCTGGCCGTGATGCGTTTCAGGATACCGGTGTTGGTGGCATAAAGAAAGAATTTGTTGACCTGCTTGAGCATCTCACTATCGTTTTTTCGAACCGCCCAGGCCAGGGATTCACGTTCCTGGATGGGAATGCCGATGCGTATATCCGGAAAAAAACGCCGGTTGAGCAGGGCGATATTGGAATCGGCAATGGTGAATTTGATCTCCCTGTCATGGACCATGCCGATGAGTTCTTCGGTGGGAATGTTATTATACAGTACATACTTCAGATCCACACCCGAAGCCTTTACCTCTCCCAGCCTGTAATGATAGGAGGTCCCCCGCCTGACATGAAAAATTTTAAATTCCATGTCTTTGATGTCCTTGGGACTAAAGATGAGGTTGTGGTGAATAATACGCTGCTGTATGGTCATGTAGGGAATGGAAAAATCCGCATATTCCAGGCGAGGGGCAGTAATAGAAAGCCCTGCGGCAATAAAATCACCTTTACCCTGCTTGAGATACGCGAACATGTTGTTCCAGCCGGGTGTTATGATATCAAGTTCCACATTCATGAATTCGGCAAACTCCCGGGCCAGATCATACTCAAACCCCGTGGGTTTGTTATTGTACAGATAATAGGTGTTAACAGCCTTGCTGGTAATCAGACGCAGCTTACCGTTTTTGCATATTTTTTCAACGGTTTTCAGGGTACTGCCGATTTCCTGACGGCGCATCAGCACACAAAATCGTACACACCCGAAGGTTACAATAATGAGAGTTAGAAATATAAAATGTTTAGTTAAAAATGATTTCATTAATCCATATCATCTGTCGCCGGCTGGGTGGGGATAATTTCAAGGTCATTAACTTTTCTGTATCCACGGGGAAGCAGCTTCCCCCTTCTTCCCCTTGTGCTTGTGTAATTCTGCTGGTTGCCTGGTGTCAGCCGCAAGAAATGCTTGCCGGAATATATAACAAGGTTTGAATTTAAAGGCAATATTTTTAGAAACTTAAGCTTTTCAGGATGATTTGGGCTTTTGCCGGAAGCCGGAATATGAATTATTTTATTGCCTTTGCCTTTTTTCAGGCGCGGCAGCTGGCTGACCGGGAATATCAGCATCCTGCCGCCGGTGGTGATTGCGGCAACGTTGTCGGAATTGATATCCGATATGGGAAGTGGTGCCATAGGCAGATCATTTTGGGATAAAGTGATCACTGCCTTTCCGTTTTTGAAATTGGTTAAAAAATCACCGAACTTGATGATATAGCCACACCCATTGTCAGCACCGTTGAGAAACAGGTCTTCATCTTCGCCGGCAATCATGTAGCAGATGGTTGTATCCGGGGCAAGGGTGAGATGCCCTGTGACAGGTTCCCCGTTTCCCCTGGCCGAGGGAAGGGCATGGGAGAACAGGGTATATGCCCGGCCCGAGGTGTCAATGAGCACAATGGGTTTGTCGGATCGGATGCGCAGATGGCACAGCAGATGATCCCCGGTTTTAAATTTTACATTTTCCGGGTCAATATCATGGCCCTTTGCTGTCCGTATCCATCCATTGGTGGACAGGATAATGGTTACAGGCGCCACCTCGATAATATCCGTAACCGAGAATGCTTCGGCATCCTTGCGTTTTTTGATGGGGGACCTGCGCTTGTCTCCAAAGTTTTTGGCATCTTCTTCAATTTCTTTGATCATAAACGCCTTAAATGTCCTAGGCGAGTTCAGAAGCTTATCAAGGTGCGCCTTTTCCTTGGAAAGCGCGGCCATTTCCTCTGTGATTTTGATTTCTTCCAGTTTGGCAAGCCGGCGCAACCGGATTTCCAGGACCGCATTAACCTGGATTTCGGACAGATTAAAGGTGTCCATGAGTTCTTTGACCGGATCATCTGCCCTGCGTATGATTTCGATCACCTGATCAAGGTTGAGGTAAACGGTTTTAAATCCTTTCAGGATATGCAGCCGACTGACAATTTTTTCCAGACGAAACCGAAATTTTTTCTCAATGGTTGCTTTTCTAAACTCAAGCCATTCGTTCAGGGCTGTTTTTAGATTTTTTACCTTTGGCCGGCCGTCAAGGCCGATCATGTTCATGTTGATTGAAAAGGATTTTTCAAGATCCGTGGTGGCAAAAAGATGGTCTGCCAGGGCGTTAAGATCCACGCGGTTTGACCGTGGCATCACCACTAACCGTGTGGGGGCCTCGTGGTCGGATTCATCCCGCAGATCCGCCACCATGGGCAGTTTTTTTGCACTGATCTGGGCTGCGATCTGTTCGTAGATTTTTTCAGTGGACGCATGATAGGGAAGGGCTGTGAACACCAGCTCCCCGTCCTCTATGATATACCGGGCCCGCATTTTTACACGCCCCCTGCCTTTTTCATAGATGTCGCCAATTTCTTTTGCAGGGGTTATGATTTCAGCTTGTGTGGGAAAATCAGGGCCTTTGATGAATTTACATAAGTCTTTCGTGTCGGCATTTTCATTTTCAATGAGAAATATCAAGGCCTTTGCCACTTCCCTTAAATTATGCGGCGGGATGGAGGTGGCCATGCCTACGGCAATGCCGGTGGTACCGTTGAGCAGAATATTGGGCAGACGGGCCGGCATCAGGGATGGTTCTTCCAGGGTTCCGTCAAAATTGGGAACCCACCCCACCGTGCCCTGTTCCAGTTCATCCAAAAGGATTTTTGCATACCTGGACAGTCTTGATTCAGTATACCGCATGGCTGCAAAGGACTTGGGGTCATTGGGATCACCCCAGTTGCCCTGTCCGTCCACCAGAGGGTATCTTAAAGAAAACGGTTGGGCCATCAGGACCATGGCCTCGTAGCAGGCAGTATCCCCGTGGGGGTGAAATTTACCCAGGACATCGCCCACGGTCCTGGCCGATTTTTTGAACTTGGCCGTGGAAGAGAGCCCCAACTGGCTCATGGAGTATATGATTCTGCGCTGGACAGGTTTGAGTCCGTCACCGATATGGGGCAGGGCCCGGTCCAGAATGACATACATGGAATAGTTCAGATATGCGTTTTGGGTGAACTCCTTGAAGGGCAGGCGTTCAAATTCTTCAACACGGGAACTTAGGGTCTGGGTCATGCGTATTAAATCTCTTTGATTACTCCATGGGTTTCAATCCAGCGCTTCCGATCCCGGGCCCTTTTTTTGCTCAAAAGCATATCCATGACCTGGAACACATCATCCTTTTCTGATTCTGACGTCTGGAAATTATCTGTTGCCGGGGAATCAAGGAACCTTTCGCTTTCAGATGAGGCTGATGTCGATTCTTCGTTTTCCCGGGCTGGGTC
>JAQYWJ010000049.1 GCA_030145005.1 Desulfobacter sp.
CTAAGAGCCAAGGAAATTTTAAAATCCACAAATAGGGCAAAGGCTTTTTACTCGTATTCAAGGCGCATCAATGGGAGCATATTGAAATATGTGCCTATTGATGTAACGAAGAAGACGGGTAAAAAGACAAACCATATGGTGGATTTTATTGTTTCCATGGCCCTAAGCTTGTAGACCTCATTCCCTTTAGCAAATTTCCAAATTTTGTTAATTTCATGGCAAATGTCCATTAAATTGGAATAATAATACATTATCCTGGACACATAGCCTCCCCCCTGATGCGGAGAACGTTTCTTTTCCATTTTTTATAGCTTTTTACCCAAGTTTATATTACACTTTTTCCATAATTCGATAATTCAGTCTAAGGGATTTTCACGGCCATTGATCACATTACCCAAAATCCGGAATCTTAAGCTCAGGAACAAACTGCTGCTTTCTTTTCTCATCATTTTTGCTCCATTGATTCTTATATCCAAAAGCCTGGTCTTTATTCAAAGTCAAAAATTAGACGAAATCGCCACCCCCTTAAGCACATTCTACACATTAATCACCCTGGATATTTTATTTTTCCTTCCGGCTTTTGTGGGCTTGGCCTATCTGTTGTCACGATGCGTCACCAAACCACTGGAAAACTTTACACATATTCTGGACAACAGTAAAAAAGGCGATTACAGCATTCGTCTGAACTATAATGCCAAAGATGAGGTTGGAAACCTTGCCCGGCATTTCAATGCGTTCATGACCCGTATAGAAAAATATCATGGCCGGCTAAATAACCAGGGTCAGAAAACCATTGAGATCCAAGATGCCTTTAAAGCAAATGAATTAAAGTGCCAGGCGCTTTTTAACCAGTCCTTTCAGCTGATCTCTATTCTTTCGCCATATGGAATTCTGGAAGATATAAATGAAAGTCACCTTGCTTTTTCCCAATGCAAAAAAACTGATGTCCTGTACAAACCTTATTGGGACAGCCCCTGGTGCCTGCATGATGAAAAATGCCGGCAGGAAATTAAACAGGCCGTGGAAAGTGCGGCCCTTGGAGAAACAGTCCGCTTGGAGACCACCGTTGTCGATGGAGATCAACAGATAAAGGACGTTGACATATCCCTGAAACCTGTATGCAATGACAAACATGTGGTGTTTATTGTTGCTGAAAGCAGAGATATCAGTGAAATAAAACTTGCAGAGAAAGAACGTCGCAAGCTTCTTATCCAATTACAAAAAGCACAGAAAATGGAAGCAATCGGCACCCTGTCTGGAGGGATTGCCCATGATTTCAATAATATTTTGTCCAGCATTTTCGGTTATGCTCAGCTGGCCCAGATGAGCGGTGAGAACCAAGGAAAACTGAACAATCACATGAATCAGATCCTTAAAGGAGCCCAGCGTGCAGCTGACCTTGTTGAACAGATTCTGACCTTCAGCCACCAAACGGAGAACGAAAAGAGTCCGTTAAAACTGCACCTTGTGGTTAAAGAAGCACTTAAGCTTCTCAGGTCTTCCATACCCTCTACCATTGAAATGGTAACCCGGGTGGAAACTATAGACATGGTTAATGCAGATCCCACCCAGATGCATCAGATGATCATGAACCTGTGCACAAACGCCTATCATGCCATGATGACATCCGGTGGGACTTTGACGGTGAGTCTGGCCACAGTTGATCATATTCAGCCTGAACATCAGAGCAAAGACTATTTTCGGCCCGGACCATTTTTAAAACTGATGGTTGAAGATACCGGCCACGGCATGAACCGGGAAACCATTGAAAAGGTATTTGATCCCTATTTTACAACCCAAAAGGTGGGCCGGGGGACAGGGTTAGGGCTTGCCATGGTCAGGGCCATTGTTGAAGAGCATAAAGGCCTTTCATACATTGAAAATATTGCAGGACGCGGGACCTCATTTTTCGTTTATCTACCGGTCGTAACGAAAAGCGGTTCATCACCAGGCAATCTTACAGGAAATGATGCATCCCTGAAATCAGGACAAGAAACCATTATGATAGTGGATGACGAGCCTGATATCCTGGCTTTGATTGAAGAACTGCTTAACAAGTTCGGTTATTCGCCCCACCCGTTTGATAACGGAGAAAGCGCCCTGAATGCCTACCAGGAAGGCAACATCAACTTTGATATGGTAATTACCGATATGACCATGCCCCGTATGACCGGTATTGCCTTGGCTGAAGCCATATTATCTGAAAATGAAAATATGCCCATAATTTTATGCTCCGGTTATAATGAAACCATCACCCGGTCCGAGGTCAGAGCGATGGGTATTCAGGCCTTTCTTGAAAAGCCTTTGGATACATACCAACTGCTCAGCACCATGAGAACATTGTTTGACAACAAAAAAAGACTTTGACAGGGTATAATGTTACTGTCAAAGCCTTTAATCGGGAATCTGTCGCCTGAATGGGCATGGTTTTAAACCATACCCATTCTACGATCTGATTAATCGGTGATCAACTCAATTTGAACCATGGGAGCAACATCCCCTTTCCTTGGTCCTAACTTGGTAATTCTAGTGTATCCACCCTGCCTTGAGTTAAACTTCTCTGCTACCTCTTCAAAAAGGGCATGCACAACATCTTTTTCACGGATTACTGCCAACGCCTGACGCCTGGCATGAAGATCCCCACGTTTGGCTAGGGTAATCATTTTATCGGCAATTTTACGAAGGCCTTTGGCTTTGGCCTCAGTGGTCTTGATGCTGCTGTGTTTGAACAGAGAAGTTACCATGTTCCTAAACATCGCCTTTCTATGGGCGGAGGTTCTGTTCAGCTTTAATACGGATTTTCTATGCTTCATGGTATTTATTCTCCTTCCTGAGTATTCACATCTTCCGGCGGTTCGATCCCTTCAAGGTCCATCCCCAAAGACAGCTCCATTGAAGTGAGCACTTCTTTGATTTCATTGAGTGATTTTCGGCCGAAATTTTTTGTCTTGAGCATTTCGCTGTCGGTTTTCTGGACCAGCTGGTAAATGGTATGGATTCTCGCATTTTTCAGACAGTTTGAACTACGAACAGAGAGCTCTAGCTCATCCACGGAACGATAAATATTCTCATTGAATCCCTTTTCACCTTCATCGGTTTTATATTCCGATTCATCAGGTTCAAGTTCTTCATCAAAATTGATAAATGGATTCATCTGTTCTTTAAGTATCTTTGCGCCGTAGGCAACGGCATCATCAGGTGTAACACTACCGTCTGTCCAGACTTCAAAGGTCAGTTTGTCATAGTCTGTTTTCTGACCGATACGAGATGTACCCACCACATATTTTACTCGCTTAATGGGGGAAAACGCAGAATCAATGGGGATGGTACCGATAGGGGCATCGTCGTCCTTATTCGCTGATGACAACGCATACCCCTTGCCTGTTTTCACAACCATGACAATATTGAGTTTTCCATTTTTATTTACCGTAGCAATGTGCTGCTCCGGGTTAAGAATCTTCACCCCACCGTCCGGACTGACGATGTCCGCACCTGTAACCTCCGCCTCGCCAGTGACATTAAGGGTCAATATCTTTTCTTCTGGATCGTCCACTTTGAGCTTTAATTCTTTCAGATTTAGAATGATCTCGGAAACATCCTCTCTAATATCTGATATAACGCTGTATTCGTGAAGTGCATCATCGAATTTCACGGAGACTATGGCGGCGCCATAAATGGATGATAAAATAATTCGCCGAAGCGAGTTACCAATGGTGATGCCGTATCCCCTTTCAAGGGGTTCACACACAAACTTGCCATAGGTGGAAGTTGTGGTAACATCAAGCTTTTCCGGCTTGATCATCTCTCGCCAGTTAACATATGCAAGATTTTCAGATGACATTTAAATCTCCTGAATAGATAATTTGGTAGATCATGTATATGATAAACCTATTTTGAATAAAGCTCGACGATCAACTGTTCCTGGATCGGCAGTGAAATATCTTCCCTTCCAGGAAGACCTTTTATTTCACCCTTAAAACTGTCTTTAGTAATCTCAAGCCACTGAGGAATACCACGCCTTACAATGGCGTCCAGGGAATCGATAATGGCCTGGATAGTTCTACTTTTTTCACAAAGTTCGATAACATCCCCTTTTTTTACCTGATAGGATGGGATATTAACCTTTTTTCCGTTTACAGTAAAATGATTATGACGAACAAAATGGCGACCCTGATTTCTGGAATTTACGAATCCAAGTCTAAATACGGTATTATCTAACCGGGTTTCAAGTAATGTCAACAAATTAATACCCGTAATGCCTTTTTGACGATCTGCCCTTTTGAATGTATTTCTAAACTGTTTTTCAGATACACCATAAATGCGTTTAACTTTTTGTTTTTCCCGAAGCTGCATGCCGTAATCTGATTGTTTAATCCTTTTCTGACCATGCTGCCCAGGGGGGAACCCTCTTCTGTCAAAACTGCATTTATCAGAAAAACAACGGTCCCCTTTTAAAAAAAGCTTCATATTTTCACGTCTGCATTGCCTGCAGACAGAACCTCTATATCTAGCCAAGTTTCCTCCTTTATCGATTGTGATAAAGTTTACACGTTTTAAAAAATTTTCGGAATAGTCACTTTGATCAATCTGGAATGAATTGTATCTCGTTCCTCGTTTGGACGAAGACTTGCCCATATGCAAGGCGTATAAAAATTTGTAACCGGACCAACCTTTAGGTTGTGAGGATTGCAAATTTTAATGCAACGTAGCAGATGGGTATGGGTTAGTATTCGTTCAAACACTTACACACGTCTTCTTTTAGGTGGGCGGCAACCATTATGCGGTACCGGGGTAACATCCTTGATCATGGAAATATTGAACCCAAGTGCATGCAGTGCCCGAAGCGCAGATTCTCTTCCGGGACCAGGGCCTTTAACATATACCCCGACGTTTTTCATACCATGTTCCATTGCTTTAGCCCCTGCATCTTCTGCAACCAGTTTAGCTGCAAAAGGCGTGGATTTTCTGGATCCTTTGAACCCCTGCATTCCGGCGGATGACCAGGAAATGGTGTTACCGTTTTCATCTGCAATGGTGACAATGGTATTATTAAAGGTAGACTGAATATGCACTATGCCGGTTGATATATTTTTTTTAACCCGCTTTTTGGCAACGACCTTTTTAGACTTTTTCGCCATAATTGTTATCCCTTTTAATTAAGTCCTACTTTTTCTTCTTCACTGCCGCGCGTTTGGGACCTTTTCTGGTTCTGGCGTTGGTACTAGTCCGCTGCCCGTGGCAGGGCAGGCCTTTACGATGACGCAGTCCCCTGTAACATCCTAGATCCATCAACCGTTTAATATTCATGGATACTTCAGAACGCAATTCACCTTCAACCTTGAACTCGGCATCAATGACCTTCCTGATTTCATTTACTTGTTCTTCGGTCAGATCGTTGGCCTTGATTGTGGGCTCAATGCCCGTTTTTTCAAGTATATGCATAGACCTGCTGCTCCCGATACCATAGATATAGGTTAAAGCGATCCACGCATGCTTATCTCTTGGTAAGTCAACTCCAGCTATACGTGCCAAATTTTTCTATCCTCCTATCCCTGACGCTGTTTATGGCGCTTGTTGACACAAATGACTCTGATGACACCGCGCCTTTTAATAACTTTGCAGTCCCTACAGATTTTTTTTACAGATGCTCTGACTTTCATCTAACTGCTCCTCATCTCATTATTCCAATGTGTACTTCATTTTTCTTAATTCACTGTCTGGTGTTTGGACGAAAAGTTGCACAAATGCAGGGCGCAAGCAAAGCTGAAACCGGAGCGTACTGTAGTACGTGAGGATTCAGATTTGTGTAACAACGCCGCAGATGGGTGGCTTTTCGTTCAAACATTATTTATACCGGTAGGTAATTCTGCCACGGCTTAGGTCATAGGGAGAAATTTCCACAGTCACCCTGTCGCCGGGAAGTATTTTTATAAAATGCATTCTCATTTTCCCGGAAATATGTGCCAGCAGAACATGCTTATTTTCCAGTTCAACTTTGAACATGGCATTGGGAAGTGTTTCAAGGACCTTACCGTCTACTTTTATGGGCTCTTCTTTGGCCATAACTAAATTCTTCTCCTTTGTGGTGCCATATCAGATCAGGACCGGCTTTTGATCCGTTTATTTCCCGAGCGGCCCAGAAAACCGTCATAATTGCTGGTAATCAAATGGGACTCTATTTGAGAAATGGTATCAATAGCAACACCAACAACAATCAACAGCGCTGTCCCGCCGAAATAAAAAGGTACGTTAAACTTATTCATCAATACTGTGGGTAACACACAGACCGCTGAGACATAAGCTGCACCGCCCACAGTAATCCTTGTGAGCACTTTATCAATATACTCAGCTGTCCGTTTTCCAGGTCGAATGCCCGGGATGTACCCGCCGTTCTTTTTCATATTTTCAGCCACATCTTCAGGGTTGAACTGAACTGCAGTATAAAAAAAGCAGAAGAAGACGATAAAACCAATATATAAAAGGTAATACCAAATAGTTCCCGGACTGAACATGCCGGCCACTGTCTGCATGACCGGCAGATTGATAAACTGGGCCAGCGTAGTGGGGAACATGATGATGGAAGATGCAAAAATAGGCGGAATAACGCCCGAGGTATTGATTTTAAGCGGAAGATGCGAGGTCTGCCCGCCATACATCTTTCTTCCGACCACACGTTTGGCATAATGAACCGGGATTCTACGCTGGGCCAATTCCATGAAAATAATGGCAGCAATCACAGCAACCATCAATACAATCAAAATGATGGTTGAAAACAACCCCATCTCACCAGTGCTCAATAGCCGTCCCATCTTAATGCCTGCTGACGGCATATTGGCGACAATACCGGCAAAAATAATCAAAGAAATACCATTGCCGATCCCCCTTTCGGTAATCTGCTCACCAAGCCACATGATAAATGCAGTTCCCGCTGTCAGGGTTATAATGGTAATCAGTCTAAATCCCCACCCAGGATAGGGTACAATGGGAATACCGGCAGGCGATGTCATAGATTCAAGACCAACAGCAATCCCAAAACCTTGTATGGCGCTTAAAACAACCGTACCATACCGGGTTAACTGGGTTTTCTTTTTACGACCGGCATCCCCTTCTTTTTTGAGCTGTTCAAGATAAGGAATGACCACGGTCATAAGTTCCAAAATAATGGAAGCACTAATATAAGGCATAATCCCCAGAGCAAAAATGGAAAGCCGCTCCAGCGCTCCACCAGAAAACATATTGAACATGGAAAATAACGTGCCTGAAGCCGCTGCAAAAAATGATTCCAGCGCGGCCCCATCAATACCGGGCGTCGGAACATGCACCCCCACCCTGTAAACAAAAAGCAAGGCAAGCGTTATCAATATCTTACGTTTCAACTCAGGCAGTTTGAGCATATTCTGGTAGCTATTCTGGATCATTGGAACTTTTCCTTATACCTTTACGCTTATTCTACGCTGCCACCGGCAGTTTCAATTTTTTCTTTAGCACTCTGGGAAACCAAAATATTTTGCAGGACAAACTTCTTGGTTACCTCACCATTTCCAAGCAGTTTAACACCATCCACAGATCCTTTGACAAGACCGGCTTCCCTGAGGACGGCCTCGGTGATTTGAGTACCATCATCAAACCGCTCAAGGTCTTTGACATTGAGAACTGCATTATGGGTTTTAAACATATAGTTTTTAAAACCGCGTTTGGGCAGCCGCCTGTAAATAGGCATCTGACCACCTTCAAAACCGGGGCGGACTGACCCACCGGAACGTGCCTTAAGGCCCTTATGCCCCCTGGTAGACGTTTTGCCCATACCGGAACCGGGACCACGTCCGATTCTTTTTCTATTTTTTCTGCTGCCGGGAGCAGGAGCCAGATCATGTAACTGCATCCTAAACCTCCTCTACTTTCACCAGGTGTGAAACCTTTTCCACCTGCCCCATGATCACAGGGGTATTATCGTGCTCCACAGTGTGGTGCATCCGTTTAATGCCCAGGGAGCGTATAATCCGTCCATGCTTTGCAGGACGACCGATGGCGCTTCTTATTTGCGTAATTTTAATTTTATCAGCCATTGTTCGCCTCTTTATATTTCTTCAGGGTTAAGCCCGCGTCTTTTGGCAACGTCCTCCTTGGTACACAAAGACTGGAGGCCGGCCATGGTGGCTCTTACAATGTTCTGGGTGTTATGGGAACCAATACACTTGGTCAAAATATCGGTTACACCAGCTGCTTCAAGGACTGCGCGGATACCACCGCCGGCAATCAGTCCTGTACCGGGAGAAGCCGGTTTGAGAAGGACCCGGCCTGATCCGGCGTGGCCCAAAACTTCAAAGGGAACCGTGCCGTTCAGAATAGCAACTTTTTTCATATTTCGTTTGGCTTTTTCCATTCCCTTTCTAATGGCTTCAGGAACTTCTTTGGCCTTTCCCAATCCATATCCCACGCTGCCTTCACCATCACCTACTACAACCAGGGCAGTAAAGGTAAAATTCCGGCCACCTTTAACGACCTTCGCAACACGGTTAATTCTGACGACCTTATCTATCAGACCTGTATCTTCCATCTGCTGTTGTTGTCTTGCCAAGGGTGTTCCTCCTTAATTAGAATTCAAGACCGGCTTCCCGGGCCCCGTCTGAAAGTGCTTTTACGCGTCCGTGAAAAAGGAACCCATTCCGGTCAAAAACAACCTTTCTAATTCCTTTATCCATTGCCCTTTTGCCGATAAGGTTGCCCACTGCCTTTGCAACATCCTGCTTTTTTCCCTCAACAGGCGTATCTTTGTATTCTCTGTCAAGGGTTGATGCTGAAACCAGTGTAGTGCCTTTTGTGTCGTCTATAATCTGGGCGTAAATATGCTTGGCTGTTCTGAAAACGCTAAGTCGGGGACGTTCCTGATTACCAAATATATTTTTTCTAATCCGTTTTTTTCTTTTAAGCCGTGCAACCAGCCTTGGTGATGTATTTGCCATAATCTATATTCCCCACCTTTTAATCTTTACCAGCAGTCTTACCTGCTTTTCTGATAATTCTTTCGTCAGCATACATAATGCCTTTGCCTTTATAAGGCTCGGGAGGTCTAATAGCTCTGATGTTTGCTGCAGCCTGCCCCAAAAGCTCTTTATCAATACTGGTAAGGGTAACTTCGACGTTTTTGTCCACCGCAGCAGTTACACCATCAGGAAGGGCAAAATCCACAGGGTTTGAATACCCGACAGAAAGCACCAGATTTTTTCCTTTGGTCTCAGCCCGGTAACCAATGCCGGAAAGTAACAGTTTTTTCTCATAACCCTGGGTGACACCATGTACCATATTAAAGATAAGAGACCTGAAAAGCCCCTGTAGCGCCACTTTCTTTTTATCAGAGGTGTCGGTAGACACACTCAACACCTGGTTATCAATTTCAATATTGACTGCCGGATGCAACTTGCGGTCAAGACTGCCTTTAGGCCCTTTGACATTGATGGTATCGCCATCAAGGGTGATCTGAACCTTATCTGGAAGCTGAACCGGCTTTTTTCCTATTCTGGACATCTTATAGCTCCTGTCTTACCAAACGTTACAAAGAATTTCACCGCCGACCTTTGCTTCTTTTGCCTGCCTGTCGGTCATCAACCCCTTAGAAGTGGAAATGATGGAAATACCTAAGCCATTTAATACCGGCTTGATATTTTTTGATTTAGCATACACCCTGCAAGAGGGTTTGCTAACACGCTGTATACCAAAAATAGTTGGTTCGCCTTCTGAAACATATTTCAGGGCCACCCGGATAACACCCTGGATCTCATTTTCTAGAAATTTGTAATCTTTGATATACCCTTGTTCCTTCAGCACCCGCACCATTTCAAGTTTAATCTTTGATCCGGGGATATCCACCTTGGACAGACCTGCCTTACCACCATTTCTGATTATGGTCAGCATGTCTGCAATGGGATCACTAATTGCCATTTGAAAATCTCCTTAAATAATCGTTAGAATCTGAATACGCTACCAAGAAGACTTGGTTACGCCCGGCAGTTTACCCTGTGAGGCAAGCGTTCTAAAACAGATTCTGCAAATACCAGCTTTTCTAATAAATGCACGTGGTCTACCGCATAAGGGACACCTGTTGTAAGCCCGTACACCAAATTTGGGTTTTCTTTGTGCCTTTGCGATTAAAGCTTTTTTAGCCAAACGATCTTCCTCCTTAGGTCCTTAGTTTTTAAAGGGCATTCCCATTAATTTAAGAAATGATTTCCCTTCTTCATCGGTTTGGGCTGTGGTGACAACCGTTACATTGAGGCCCTTGATAGCGTCAGTCTTATCATACTCAATTTCAGGAAAAATGATATGCTCAGTAATACCTAAGCTGTAATTGCCACGGCCATCAAATGCTTTTCCTGAAATGCCTCTAAAATCCCTTACACGGGGAAGTGCGATGTTGATTAGTCTGTCAAGAAAGTCATACATTTTTTCCCGTCTAAGCGTCACTTTGCAGCCAATGGGAAGATCCGCACGCAATTTAAAATTTGCAATGGGTTTCTTTGCGCGGGTGATTACGGCTTTCTGTCCTGCAATCAACCCAAGCTCCTGGGCTGCTGTTTCAACTATTTTCGGGTTTCTGACCGCCTCGCCAAGCCCCATATTCAGTACAATTTTGTCCAACTTTGGTACTTGGCACTGATTGGTGTAGTTAAACTCATCCGTCAGTGCGGGAACCACTTCGTTGGTATACTTTTCCTTAAGCGTAGTCATTTATTTTCTCCGGCTTTAGGTGTTATGAGTCTATCTGCTGATTGCATTTTTTACAGACTCTTACCCGTTTTCCATCTTCAAGCTGTTTGATTCCGATACGGGTCGGTTTTACACAGGAATTACACATCAGCATAAGATTGGATACGTCCATAGGCATGGGTTTTTCAACAATGCCCCCCTGGGGGTTTTCCTGGGAAGGACGCTGATGAACTTTGACCATGTTGATATTTTCAACAACAATCCGGTTCGTCTTTTTGGCAAGCTTGAGAACCTTGCCAATCTTACCTTTGTCCTTGCCGGTCAACACTTTAACTTTATCGTCTTTTTTTATTCTTATTTTCATGACTTATTTTTGTTCTCCCTGGCCTTGGATCAAAGTACGTCAGGCGCAAGAGAAATAATCTTCATAAAACGCTTTGCGCGAAGTTCTCTTGCCACTGGTCCGAAAATACGGGTTCCCACCGGCTCGTTATTCTTGTTAATCACAACAGCGGAATTATCATCAAAACGGATGGATGATCCGTCGGGCCGGGAGATCTCTTTTTTGGTTCTGACAATAACTGCCTGGACTACGTCTCCCTTGCTGACCTTTGAATTGGGAATAGCCTCTTTTACGGAAACAACGATAACATCTCCGATGCTGGCGTATCTTCTTTTAGACCCGCCAAGTACTTTAATGCAGTACAGTTCCTTGGCGCCTGAATTGTCAGCGACTGTCAGTCTGGTTTCACTTTGAATCATTATTCAACTCCTTAGACACTATACCGCTTTTTTAACAATTTCAGTAACCCGAAACCGTTTTAGTTTACTCAGCGGCCTGGTTTCGATAATTTTGACTTCGTCACCAATTCTGCATTCATTTTGCTCATCATGGGCGTGATATTTTTTGTAGCGTTTGATGTATTTTTTATACACCTTATGCTGTACAAATCTTTGAACCCTGACCACCACGGACTTATCCATTTTGTCGGACACGATCAGACCAATCAGCTCTTTTTTATTTTTTTTTGTAGTTTCCATATCGATACTCG
>JAQYWJ010000275.1 GCA_030145005.1 Desulfobacter sp.
GGATATCACCCTGCCATGGGTTCCTGTTTTTCAGGGTTGGGTTGAAGCCGGGGCAGTCTCATGGGCCGTGCCTGGGATTTTCTGTCTACAGTCCAGTCACCCTGGAAATAATCGCCAATGCAGTATCTCAGGCGGTATCCGATGGCCTTGGCATTGGTTTTATCCGCAATATCCAGAATCCCTTCAATGATCAATGTCAGTTCCATGGCGTCATGTTTGGTTTTTTCCGCCAGTTTCTTTGCAATGGGAAGAAAAATAACGTTGGCATAGAGCAGTCCGTAAAAAGTGGTCAAAAGGGCTGTGGCCACCCCTTTTCCGATCAGTTCCGGAGAGCCCATATTACTCAATACATTGATCAGGCCGATGATGGTGCCCACAAAACCAAATACCGGCATCAGCTTGATAAAGGTATTGATCAGGTCGGCCTGGGAGCGCCGGGCCTGTAGGAAGTTGTCGTGTCTGCGCTCAAGGGTTTTAAAAATCGTATATCTGTCAAACCCGTCCGCAATCATTTCAATGCCCATTTTTAGAAATGAATTGTCAATTTTTTTAGATTTTTCATCCAGTACAAGTTTTCCGTCCCGCCGCCGGATTGCGGCCAGCACTTCGATCTGTTTTATGAGCGCGTTCAGATCCGTATTCTCCCCGGAAAATGCCTTGCGGATATTGACGAAAAGATCTGAAAACAAGCGGAAGGGATACGACACCATAGAGCAGACAAATGCCCCGGTAAGGATAATCAAGTTGCTTTTGATATTCAAAACAATGGACGATAGTTCGGATACGGTTCCTGACAGCAGTATAAACACGACAATACCTGCGGCCGGAAGTATTTTTTGGAGCATGGGCTTCTCCCTGTCAAGTGGTAAAAAACAGACTACACAATTATATTACAAGCATAAACCATGCCTTTGGGAAATATTATTTATTTACAGTATGTTAATTGTTTTTTTGTAAAGATACAGGAAGGATTTTCCTATTCATGCAGGTCCTTTTTTCCGCGTCCTTAATAAGGTTGATGTTGGAAAATGTGGACACTTTGGGGTGAAAAAGCAATCGTTGCTTCACGGCCTGGTGCAATCTGCAAATCCCTTAAATACCGCCGGGGCCAGGCTGCTTCAAAATTAAGGCTGCCGGATTCGACGCGAACTTCGACAAACATGCCCTGGCTTGCCACCCGGGTAATGGTGCCGCAAAAGCGATTGGCTGAATTTCCAGGGTTGTCCGCCCCTTGGGAAAGAAGAACAATATCCTCGGGACGAATGCCCATGTACCCCTGCTCAATGTCCGGTACGACGGATGTTTCTATCACGGCATCCGACCCCTCAATCCGGACGTTGCCCTGGAGAATCCGGGCGGGCATAATGTTTTTCATGCCCACAAACCGGGCTGTGAACAGGGAGTCCGGCTTTTCAAACAGGGTGGTGATATCCCCTGTCTGGCAGATTCTACCCTGGTGGATGACGGCTCCTCTGTTGGCCAGATACATCACGTCTCCAAAGTTATGGGAAACCATAACAATGGTCATGCCCATATCCTGGTGTATCTGTTTGAGAAGATTTTTAGCTTCTCCGTGAAACTCCGGATCCAGGGCGGACAAAGGCTCGTCTAACAGCAGCACAGCCGGGTTGAGAATCAGTGCCCGGGCCAGGGCCACCCGCTGTTTTTCCCCGCCGCTTAAGTTATGGGGTTTTCGGTCAAGAATCCGTTTCAGGCCCAGGATGTTTGTCAGATCATCCAGGCGTTTATGACCCTCATCCTTTTTAATTCCGTGGTATCTGATACCGTAAAGGATGTTGTGGGCCACACTGAGGTGGGGGAAAAGGGCAAAATCTTGATACACCAGGGCCAGCCGTCGTTTTTCAACAGGCGTTTGGCCCATGTCTTTTTCTTTAAACAGCAGCTTGCCCGAAGAAAAGGGGATAAGCCCCATGATGATTTCAAGGAGAACGGATTTGCCTGATCCTGTAGGACCGATCAGGGCAAAGAAATCCTTTTCCCGGATGGTCAGGTCAATGTTTTCAATGGCAAATCCGGGGAAGGTCAGGCTGATATTGTCAAGACGAATCATAGGTTACCTGTGATATTGGACTGCGGATCTGGACATCATTCGCAATACGATAAAAAGCGCCAGGGATAAAAGAATCAGCCAGACCGCTACGGGCTGGGAGTATTTCAGCCCATAGGCGGTGAATCGTTCATAGATCATGACAGGCGCGGTCATAGGGTGATACGCTACGATCACCACGGCGCCGAATTCGGAAATTGCCCTTGCCGTGCACATAATGATGCCTAACACCATATGCCGCCATGTCAGGGGCAGGGTAACCCGCCTGAAGGTTTCAAAGGTTCCGGCGCCAAGGGTTCTGGAGGCGTACTCAAGCCGTACGGGCACACTTTCAAAGCCTGCCTTGACGGTATTTACATAAAAAGGGATGCCCACAAAAATCAGCACCGTGACAATCCCTGTCCGGGTTCCCATGATTTCAATGCCCATGCCGGAAAGAAAGCGGCCAAAGGCGTGGGTACGCCCGGCAAGGCTTAAGATGGCTATCCCCACCACAGGATGGGGAATCATGACCGGTAGATCAATAATGCCCTCAATGATTTTTTTTCCGGGGAAATCTTTTCTTGCAAGCAGATAGCTCAAAGGGGTACCAAAAGCAAAGGCGAGCAGACCTGCGGTAAGGGAAAGTCCAAGGGACCGGGCAATGGCAAGCAGCACATCTTTGTCGCCCAGGGTTTCCCAGAGCATGGCAAGGGACGGCCCGGTGGTCATTTTGATCAAGGGCACGGTTAAAAGCAGGATCACAGGCAGGCTGAACACCATGAACAGCCTGCCCATGCCGTCTGTCTTACTCATGAAATCAGTTTTTTACCTCAACAAGTCCTGAAATGGCAGCCGGCAGTTTTTGGGCCATCTCTTCGTCGGGGACCCGGGCCGGGATAAATGGGGG
>JAQYWJ010000276.1 GCA_030145005.1 Desulfobacter sp.
TTGTTGACAAACAACTACATATTGTGTTAAATCCGGTTTGCAGTCTGGGGTTCCCCACCTGCATTCTCATCAGATATATGTGAATATCAATCAGATTTCAAGAGGTAGTCAGATGTTTGAACAGATCAAAAAAAGAGATGGACGGGTAGCTGCGTTTGATTCTTCTAAAATAACAAATGCTTTGATCAAAGCAGGTGAAGAAACCAAAGAATTCAACGGCAGGGAAGCCCAAAAAATGACCATGCGGGTACTGACCCTTGCCCGGGACCTTCAGTTAGGGCCCATTCCCGAGGTAGAGGATATCCAGGATATTGTGGAGCGGGTGCTTCTGGATTCCCCGTTTTATAAAACCGCCAAAGCATACATTATCTACCGGGAGCAACACAACCAGATTCGGAAAATCGCCATCAATGAAAATGTCGGCCTCATGGAATCTTACATCAGCCGCATGGACTGGAAGGTCAGGGAAAACTCAAATATGAGCTATTCCCTCCAGGGACTGAACAACTACATTTCCTCGGATATCACTGCCGAATACTGGCTCAATAAAATCTATCCCCCGTCCATCCGGGATGCCCATTATAGCGGAGATATCCATATCCATGACTTAAGCCTTCTGTCCGTATACTGTGTGGGTTGGGATCTACAGGACCTTCTCCTTGAAGGATTCAAAGGCGTGGCCGGCAAAGTGGAATCCTCTCCGCCCCAACATTTCAGAAGCGCCCTGGGCCAGGTCGTCAACTTTTTTTATACCTTGCAGGGTGAAGCGGCAGGGGCCCAGGCCATGTCCAATTTTGATACCTTGCTGGCCCCTTTTGTCCGGTATGACAACCTTGAATACAAAGAGGTCAAACAGGCGTTGCAGGAATTTGTTTTCAACATCAATATCCCCACCCGGGTGGGGTTTCAGACGCCTTTCACCAATATCACCATGGACCTGAACGTGCCTGCCATGCTCAAGGACACCCCTGTCATCATTGGCGGAAAACACCAGAACGAGACCTATGCCGCATTCCAGGATGAGATGGACATCATCAATTCAGCCTTTGCAGAAGTGATGATGGAAGGCGATGCCAAGGGCCGGGTATTCACATTCCCCATTCCCACCTACAACATTACTGCAGATTTTAACTGGTCCAATCCCAAACTGGAAAATATCTGGAAAATGACGGGCAAATACGGAATCCCCTATTTTTCCAACTTTGTGAATTCCGATATGGACCCCGAGGATGCACGCTCCATGTGCTGCCGGCTCAGACTGGATAACCGGGAGCTGCGCAAGCGCGGCGGCGGGCTTTTCGGTGCAAATCCGTTGACCGGTTCCATCGGGGTTGTTACATTGAATCTGCCAAGGATCGGGCGCCTTGCCCAGGATGAGGCTGATTTTTTCAGCCGCATGGATAAACTGATTGACATAAGTGCAGAATCGCTGGGCATCAAACGCAAAATTCTTGAAAAGTTCACCGAAGGCGACCTGTACCCCTATTCAAAATTCTATTTAAGAAAAATTAAGGAAAACACCGGCGTTTACTGGCGCAACCATTTTTCCACCATCGGCGTTCTAGGCATGAATGAAGCCTGCCTTAATTTCCTGGGCACGGACAATGGCATTGCCACCCCCCGGGGCCAGGCCTTTGCCATCAGAGCTATGGATCATATCCGAAGCAAAATCGAAAGCCTGCAGGAAAGTACCGGTGAAATATTCAACCTGGAAGCAACCCCCGCCGAAGGCACCACTTACCGATTTGCCAAACTGGATAAAAAGAAATTCAAAAACATTGTCTGCGCCAATGAAGAAGAGTTCAAAAACGGCTCCGATCCCTTTTACACCAACTCCACCCAACTGCCGGTAAACTATACCGACGACTTGTTTGAGGCGCTGGAACTGCAGGACGAGCTGCAGACCAAATACACCGGCGGTACGGTTCAGCACCTGTTCCTGGGTGAGGAGGTCTCAGACGTTGAAGTGGTCAAACACATGGTATCCAAAGTGTCCAACACTTTCCGCCTGCCCTACTTCACCCTGACGCCCACTTTCAGTGTCTGCCCCTCCCACGGTTATATTTCAGGGGAACATGCCAAATGCGAAATCTGCAATGCCGATACGGAAATCTACTCCAGGGTGGTGGGCTATCTGCGGCCGGTGAGCCAGTGGAACAACGGCAAACAGACGGAATTTAACATGCGCAAGACCTATACCGCCCAGAAGATGGCGGCAAAGATCGCGTCATAACATTTTAAAAAGAATTATCACATGCATATTGGCGGATTTCAAAAAAACTCCCTGATTGACTTTCCGGGAACCATAGCCTGTGTGGTGTTTACCCGGGGGTGTAACTTCATCTGCCCCTACTGCCATAATCCGGATCTTGTTGCCGGAACAGCCGGCCCCGACGGGGGCGGCTGTTCCGGTGGTTCGGGTTTGAATCAATTAAACCCGAGCCGGTCCGACAGCCCGGATCAGAAAGAGATTCTAAAATTTCTGGATAAACGGAAAGGCATAATTGAGGGGGTTGTCGTTACCGGCGGAGAACCCACCCTTCAAGCGGATCTGACTGATTTTATCCAAACGGTCAGGCAGATGGGTTACAAAATCAAGCTGGATACCAACGGCACGGCTCCCAGGATACTGGACGCGCTTTTTGACCAGGGCCTTGTGGATTATCTGGCCATGGATATTAAAACAGATACGGACCACTATCCCATGGTGATGAAAAACCCCGAACACTTGGATCGGGTTATTGAAAGTATTTCGTTGATCATGAAAAAAGCACCGGCCTATGAATTCAGAACAACATGTGCAAGACCGTTTGTCACGCCTGCTATCATGGAAAATATCGGCAAAATGATCCGGGGGGCAGCATCCTATGTACTCCAGCCCTGTTCCCGAAACGTGGATGTGCTGGATCCGGATTTTGCCGCCGTGGATGATCATTTTCTAAGCG
>JAQYWJ010000277.1 GCA_030145005.1 Desulfobacter sp.
AATTTGACCAGTCAAAATAATTCATCAATTCCGCTTCAGAACAAAACTATAATTAACAGTGAGAATTACACGCAAGTGTTTATCACACACCGTTGCTTCTTTCGTTAATCATCTTTATGGTCGAGATCCACTACATTTTGATGGTCTCGTTAACGTCTGAAAGTTGCACACAGGGTATTAAATTATGTCAATAAATAAGTAAGATATCCCCGGACTACCGCTACTTAAATTCAAAACACTCTATAGAGCGAGAAGAACAACCGCCGTCGTCGCCATGACCAAGGACAGGCCAACTCCGACCTTGACGAAATCCTTTGTTTTGTATCCTCCGGGCCCCATGGTCATCAAATTACATTGATGAGCGAACGGAAGAACAAAGGCGCAACTGGCGCCATAGGCAACAGCGAGAAATGTTTTACTGACATCGACACCGCTAGATTCTGCTGCAGCATAAGCAACCGGTGCAAGGATAACTGCGGCTGCAGCATTGTTAGATGTCGTGCTAAACAGAGCAGAAACGACAAACAGCACCCCCAAAACATAGAACGGCCCCAAACTCATCTCCGCCGGGAACAAATTCGCGGCCATTTTACCCGCCACGCCGGTCTGGAATAGTGCGTCACCGAGAGGAATTGTACCTATAATCAGAAGTAGGATTCGAAAATCAATTGCTTTTTGAGCTCCTCGAAGCGAGACACAACCGGTCGCCACCATTAAAAGCGCACTGGCCAGTGCACTGACCGCAAGAGGAAATAATCCGAGAACCGGCGGTAAAAGGGCCACGGCCAGAAGCAGAAGCGCGATAGGTGCGTGTCGGACATCCTCTTCAGATTGTTGCCGATCCAGAAGCACCAGATCATCATTTTCCTCAAGCTTTCGGAAGTGTCGGACGGGGCCGTATACGAGCAGGGCATCGCCAAGTTTCAACGGGGCAGCGCCAACGTCTTTTTCGATAATTTTACCGCTTCTTAAAATGGCGAGGACGGATAGTCCGAACACGCTTCGAAAACTGATGTCGATCAGGGTTCTGTCGAGGAAGGCAGAGTGAGGTGATATTAAAACCTCAGCCATATTGATCCCCCGTCCTCTCAGACTCTCCAACTCGACCTCAGTTGCAGTCTCAATGGGAATTGAGTGCACTTTGGCAAGTTTTTGAGCGTCTTCGTCCCTTCCATCGACAAAGAGAACATCACCGGCATTAATCTTGAGATCCGGCTGGATGTCTATGAATTGTTTTCTAAAACCCTTTTTGCGGGCGATTTGGACAACCTCGATCTGGAATCGCTTTCCAATACTCGCCTTTTCAATTGTGGTATCGGCCAACTCAGACCCCGATGGAATAATCAATTTGAAAAGTTTTCTTTCGGGATTGTACCGTTTTTTCAACCGCTCTCGAAAGCTGCCGGCCTTGGGTGTGCCGTCCAGACCACTCTTTCCGAGTAACCTGGTCCCGACCAGAGCCATGTAGACGATGCCGATGACCGAGATGGGAATGCCTAAAACAGCGAACTCAAACATTCCGAGGGACCTCTCTCCGCCGCTAAGTCGTTCAAGCTCACTTCCGAGGATGAGGTTGGGAGTCGTCGAGATCAAGGTGAGCGTGCCGCCGAGAATTGCCGCATACCCCAGGGGCATCATTAATCGAGAAGGGGAAATGTTTGCCCTGCGCGAGAGCACCAAAACAGCTGGAAGGAAAACCGCAACAGTGGCCGCGTTTGACATGATTGCGGAGAGAACGCAGGTAGTGACCATGATCAGCAAAATCAGACGCCACTCTTTTTTGCCACCGAACCGCTCAAGCATTCTCCCCATCAGCGTAGCGACACCGCTTTCCTTAAGCCCGGCCGAGAGCACGAATATGGCTCCCAGGGAAATCACCGCGCTGTTACCGAACCCGCGGAGGGCTGCCTCAGAAGGATTGACGGTCCCGGTGACCGCAAGCACAACCGGAATCGAAAGAGCAGTGGCCTCAAGAGGGATAAGCTTGCTGATAAAAAGAACCATGGCCGTAACCAACGTAGCGACGGCGATCCAGGCGTGGATATCCATTTTTATGAACCCTCCATGTTATAGTTGCTTTTTCCCTTTTCAACTCCCCGCCAAGGAGCCAGGTAGGGTGGGCAAAAGTGCAGCGTTACCTGCCATTTTATGTATAACATTTTATGCCTGAACGATAAATCAGATGGGCTCAAGTTTATGGAATAAAAAAATGGAAAAATGGGGACAGACCACAATCTCTGTTGCTGGCCCCTAAAAGTAGCAACAGTGCCGAAGATTTGTTAAAACGCCTGGAGCAAAGGTATGTTCAATATATCAACCGAACGTATAGAAGACAGGTACCCTATGGGAAAGAAGATATCGATCCTGCCTGATTCAAATGGTAATTTTGCATTGGGGCCCAAAGGATGCCAGGATGAAATCAGCATGATGTTGGGCAGGCGTGCTTTTCCGGGTAAAGCCGGCAGACCAAGGACAAAAAATTGATAAAAACGTGGTCTGTCCCCTATTTGACAAGACCGGGACACTGACCACGGGCCGACTGAAGGTGCTGGGCATGGACACGGCAAACGATTTTTCCGACCAAAAGGCCTGGCAGATAATCCATGCCATGGAACAAGGCTCGGACCATTACATTGCCCACACCATATCAACCTATGGGATGAGCCGGAAAATACCGCTCCTTGAACTGGAAGATGTTATTTATCACGCCAACGGTATCAGTTGTCGGTTCCAGGATGAAACCTATTGTTTTGGGAGCATGGATTTTATGAATAAAAACCTTCCGGAAAGACCCTCTTTTGTCTCATTTTCCAGGCAAGGTGCCCAGGTCATCTCAACGGTTTTTTTATCTGCGAATGATAAGATTGTAGCCGCTGTCCATCTGGGAGATTCAATGAAAACAGGTGTAAAGACGCTTGTTTCAGATCTTGATAAAATGGG
>JAQYWJ010000050.1 GCA_030145005.1 Desulfobacter sp.
TAGTTTAGCATAGCTGATAAGCACAAATAGTTTGTGCATAAACTATACGCGGGGGCAAGGCCAGTGGGTCGTGTCTCCGCTTTTACGGTTGGAAAAACTCACATCGGGAGATATCATGGCCGGAAGTCTTTTGACGAACAAGCGAGTTAGAAAAGAGTTTGGCGGTAAACGTAAAATTATAGACATCCCTGATCTCATCGGGATGCAAAGAGAATCCTTTGAAGGTTTTCTTCAAAGGGATGTTTCACCCCAGGATAGAGAGGAAAAGGGACTGCATTCGGTTTTTAAATCCGTATTTCCCATCAAGGATTTTACCGATACATCTTCCCTTGAATATGTCTCTTATTCCTTTGGGGAGACCAAGCACTCCATGCAGGAGTGTATCAGTCGCGGGATGACCTATGACATCCCGGTTAATATAAGGGTTCGGCTTGTCGTCTATGACCATGACAAAGACACAGGTGTGTCAACCATCCGTGATATAAAGGAGCAGGAAATATATTTTGGCACTATTCCTTTGATGACACCCAGGGGAACCTTCATCATCAACGGTACTGAACGTGCAGTTGTCTCTCAGCTTCACCGTTCTTCCGGTGTGTTTTTTGATCATGACAAAGGAAAAAATTATTCTTCGGGTAAAATTATTTATAATGCCCGTATTATTCCAGTGCGTGGTTCCTGGATTGACATGGAAATTGATGCCAAGGATATTGTCTATATCCGTATTGACCGCCGGCGTAAATTTCCTGTTTCCATTCTTTTCAAGGCATTTGGATACACAGGGGAAGATATTCTTGATTTTTTCTATACCAAGGAAAAAATTCTACGTAAGAACGGCTCTTATTTTAGAGAATTCATTCCTGAAAATTTGGTCCGGCAACGAGCCGGCTATGATATAAAATCTCCTGAAACCGGTGACGTTGTGGTCAAGGCTGGTCGAATTTTTACCAAGCGTGCCTTAAAACAACTTGCCGATGAAAATTTGGATTTTATCCCTATTTCTGAAGAGGAACTCCTAGGTAAAGCATTCGCAAGCAATTTTATTTTGCAACGCGATGATTCAGCGCCCTTGTTTAAAGCCGGTGATACAATTGCAGAGGACACTTTTGAACTGCTTGAGGAAAAGGGCATTGATAGCTTTGAAATTCTTTATGTAAATCCCCGCAGTTCAGATTGCATGCGTAAAACCCTGGTTTCAGACAAGATTGAATCCAAGGAAGAAGCCTTAATGGATATTTATCGCAGGCTTCGTCCCGGTAATCCTGCCACCATTGAGGTGGCCCAGGATTTTATTGATCATCTGTTTTTCCGCCAGGCATATTATGATTTGTCCAAGGTGGGTCGTCTTAAAATGAATCATCGCCTCGGGGTGAATACGAAAATCGACGTAAAAACCTTGAGAAAAGAAGATGTGATGCTTACTGCAGCCACACTGATTGAACTTAAAGATACCCAGGGCCAAGTGGACGATATCGACCACTTGGGAAATCGGCGGGTCAGGGCTGTGGGCGAACTTTTGGAAAACCATTACCGCATCGGTCTTGTCCGCATGGAACGGGCCATCAAGGAAAAGATGAGCATGCAGGAAGTGGACGCCATGATGCCCCACGACCTTATTAATCCCAAGCCCGTGTCTGCGGTTGTTCGTGAATTTTTCGGCACGTCACAGTTGTCCCAGTTTATGGACCAGACCAATCCTTTGTCTGAAACCACCCATAAGCGGCGCCTTTCAGCTTTGGGACCTGGTGGTTTGACCCGTGAGCGAGCAGGCTTTGAGGTGCGTGACGTCCACCCGTCCCACTATGGTCGTATCTGCCCCATTGAGACTCCTGAGGGGCCCAATATTGGTCTGATTGTTTCCCTGTGTACCTATGCCCGGGTAAATGATTTTGGATTTATTGAAACTCCTTTCAGGATAGTAAATGAAGGAAATGCCAGTAAAACAATTCAGCATTTAAGTGCATTTGAAGAAAAGGAACACCCCATTGCCCAGGCCAATGCAGTTTTGGATGCTGACGGAAATTTTATCACCCCCACGGTATCTGCACGGGTGGCCGGGGAGTTTGAAATGGTGGCGCCCGAAGAAGTTAAGTTTATGGACGTGTCGCCGAACCAGTTGGTATCCGTCTCCGCATCCCTGATCCCTTTTCTTGAAAATGATGATGCAAACAGGGCGCTTATGGGTTCCAACATGCAGCGCCAGGCCGTGCCGTTGATTCGCAGTGAAGCCCCTCTAGTGGGTACCGGTATGGAAGCGGTTGTTGCCAGGGACTCCGGGGTTACCATTGTGGCTGAGTGCGACGGGGTGGTGGTTGATGTGGATTCAAAGCGTATTGTTGTTAAAAATGATGACAATGATGATCCAAAATTTAATAAGGCAGTTTCCATTTATAACTGTACCAAGTTTGTCCGTTCCAACCAGAACACCTGCTTTAATCACAGGCCCATTATGAAAAAAAATGAGCGGGTTAAGAAAGGGCAGGTTATTGCGGATGGGCCGTCCACGGAACTGGGGGAACTGGCGCTTGGGAAAAATGTGACCGTGGCCTTTATGCCCTGGGATGGTTATAATTATGAGGATTCCATACTGGTATCCGAGCGTCTGGTCAAGGATGGTGTGTACACCTCTGTTCATGTCGAGGAATTTGAGGTCCTGGCCAGGGATACCAAGCTTGGCAAGGAAGAGATCACCAGGGACATTCCCAATGTGGGTGAAGATGCTTTGAAGAATCTGGATGACAGCGGCATTATCCGTCTGGGAGCCGAGGTCAAACCCGGTGATATTTTGGTGGGGAAAATTACGCCCAAGGGCGAAACCCAACTCTCTCCTGAAGAAAAGCTGTTGCGCGCCATTTTTGGTGAAAAAGCCGGTGATGTAAAGGATACGTCACTTTGTGTTCCTCCAGGTGTTCATGGAAAAGTGATTGATGCCAAGGTTTTTTCACGCCGCGGTTTGCCAAAGGACGACAGAACACGCCAGATCGAAGATGAAGAGATCGAGCGTTTTGAAAAAGACCGTGATGATGAGATAAAAATTATTTCCGATGTCGGCCGGGAGAAAGTTGAATCCGTACTTGATGGTCACGTACTGTTCAATGATCTGGAACGAAACGGCAAAGTTCTGGTTAAGGCCGGAACAAAAGTGGTCCCTGGTATTTTTGAAAAAGTACCTGTGTCCATACTGGTAAATGTTACGGTTGAAGATGCCGTATTGACCGAAAAGGTTCAGGTCATCCTTGAACAGGCCCAGGCTCAAATAAAACAGGCCCGGGAGCATTTCAACCGTCAGGTCTCCAGATTTGAAAAGGGTGACGACCTTCCTCCGGGGGTTCTCAAGCTTATTAAAATTTCTGTGGCCCTGTTACGGGTGCTTTCCGTGGGAGATAAAATGGCCGGCCGTCACGGGAACAAGGGTGTTGTTTCAAGAATTCTTCGGGTCGAGGATCTGCCTTATTTTGCAGATGGCCGTCCCGTTGACATGGTGCTTAATCCCCTGGGTGTGCCTTCCCGTATGAATGTGGGCCAGATCCTTGAGATCCATCTGGGCCGGGCTGCCTATGCCCTGGGCCAGCAGATTGATGAAATGCTGGAGGAAAAACGGCTGGACGCATTGCGGGACAAGGCCAAACAGATATTCTCCTTGACCCGTAAACAAAGGGAAGGGCAGGTGGATGATGTCATTGTCCGGGACATTGATGCCATGGATGATGAACAATTCATGGAGTTTGTCTCCCTTTATAAAAACGGAGTTCATACTGCCACACCGGTATTTGACGGTGCCTCAGAGGAAGAGATCAAGGAATTGATTTGCATGTCTGAAAGTGACCCCTCGGGCCAGTCAATCCTTTATGACGGGCGTACCGGAAGACCCTTTGATAAAGCGGTTACTGTGGGAACTCTGTATATGCTCAAGCTTCACCATCTGGTTGATGATAAGCTGCATGCACGGTCCATTGGACCGTACTCCCTTGTCACCCAGCAGCCTCTTGGCGGTAAGGCCCAGTTCGGCGGCCAGCGTCTTGGCGAGATGGAGGTCTGGGCCATGGAAGCCTATGGCGCTGCCCATGCGCTCCAGGAATTTCTTACGGTGAAATCCGATGACATGACCGGCCGGACCCGTATGTATGAAAAAATTGTTAAAGGCCAGAATGTCCTGGAACCTGGAATGCCTGAATCCTTCAGGGTTCTGATTAAAGAGCTCAATGCTCTGGGGCTGGATATGAATCTTATAGAAGGCAGCAAATAAGGAGAAGACATTGGATAATATTTATGATTTCTTCGCAAAACCCAAAGATCCCCAAAGTTACCAGGGCGTTCAGATCAGCCTTGCATCATCAGATCAGATTCGGGAATGGTCCTATGGTGAAATAAAAAAACCCGAGACCATCAACTACAGAACGTTTAAGCCCGAACGTGACGGTCTTTTCTGTGCAAAGGTATTTGGACCGACCAAGGATTACGAGTGTAATTGCGGCAAATACAAACGCATGAAGCACCGGGGGGTGGTTTGTGAAAAATGCGGGGTTGAAGTTATTCAGTCCAAGGTCAGACGCGAGCGTATGGCGCATATTGAGCTTGCCGCTCCGGTATCCCATATCTGGTTTTTGAAAAGTCTGCCTTCCAAGATCGGTAATGTCCTGGATATAACGTTGAAGAATCTGGAAAAGGTGCTCTACTTTGATTCATATCTTGTTATTGATCCCAAGGATACCGGGCTAAAAAAATTGCAGCTGCTTTCCGATGACCAGTATTATGAGGCCATTGAAACTTTTGGTGAGGAGGGTTTTGTTGCCGGAATCGGCGCAGAGGCGATTTTAACCCTGCTTAATGAAATTGATCTTCAGGCGGTTCATGATGAACTTACCGAAGAGATCGGCCTGACCAAATCCATGGCCAAGCAGCAAAAAATGGCCAAGCGCATGAAGGTAATTGATGCCTTTTTGACCTCAGGTATAGAACCTTCCCGGATGATCCTGACGGCCTGCCCCATTCTGCCTCCGGATCTGCGTCCCCTTGTACCCCTTGAAGGCGGCAGGTTTGCCACCTCGGATCTCAATGATCTGTATCGCCGGGTGCTCAACCGCAATAACCGCCTTAAACGGCTGGTTGATCTCAATGCACCGGATATTATTGTCCGAAACGAGAAGCGGATGCTCCAGGAAGCTGTGGATGTGCTTTTTGACAATGGGCGCCATGGCCGGGTGGTCACAGGTACCAACAAACGTCCGTTGAAATCCCTGTCTGATACTCTTAAAGGCAAACAAGGGCGTTTCCGCCAGAATCTTTTAGGTAAGCGTGTGGATTATTCCGGCCGTACCGTGATCACCGTGGGGTCTGAACTTCGCCTCCACCAGTGCGGCATTCCCAAGAAAATGGCTTTGGAGCTTTTCAAACCGTTTATTTACAATTACCTTGAGCAGAAAAGTCTGGTCTCCACGGTTAAAAGTGCTAAGAAAATGGTTGAGCGCGAGGAGACTGAAGTATGGGATGCCCTTGAAGCCGTGGTAAAGGAATACCCGGTTATGCTTAACCGTGCGCCCACCCTGCATCGTCTCGGGTTCCAGGCGTTTGAGCCGGTATTGATCGAAGGCAAGGCCATTCAGCTTCATCCCTTAGTGTGCCCGGCATTCAACGCTGACTTTGACGGTGACCAGATGGCCGTCCATGTGCCGCTGGCCTTGGAATCCCAGCTTGAAGCCAGGATCATGATGCTGTCCACCAACAATATTTTGTCCCCGGCAAACGGGCAGCCCATTATTGTTCCCACTCAGGACATTGTATTGGGCATTTATTATATGACCCGGGCAATGTCAGGTCAGCAGGGGGAAGGGGCTACCTTTTCAAGTATAGACGAGGTGCGTTTTGCCTTTGATGCGGGAGAACTAAATATTCACGCCAAAATTAAGGTTCGCATTGACGATGTGATTTACGAGACCACTACCGGCCGGATTCTTCTGTGGGAAACCATCCCAGGTGACGTACTGTTGAATATGAGCCGTATCCGGACCGAAAACCTTGAGGATGCCGAGGCTGCTCTTGCTGAACTAAAGGCCGGGGAAGATTTTGATGCTGTCCTTGATAAATACGGGGATGAGGAGATTAAAAAGACCCGGGGAACAACGGGCGTTTTAACACGTAAGGAATTTAAAAATATTTTCCAGGTTTCCGACGTGGTGGTGGAGCAGCTTTACGGACTGAAACAAGGGCAGTTCACCGATGTCCGGATGGTGGGCGATAAGTACACCATTTTCAAAGTGGATGAAAGAACCTCTACGTTGCCGTTTAGTCTGGTGAACAAGCTGATGGATAAAAAATCCATTGTAAAGCTCATTGACTATGCCTACAGAAATATCGGCTTAAAGGAAACCGTTATCCTTTCCGACCGCCTGAAGGACATTGGATACAAGAACTCAACGCTTGGCGGTTTGTCCATCTGCATTGATGACATGATTATTCCGGAAAACAAATGGGACCTCATTGGTAAGGCCGAAAAAAATATTGAAGATATCAAAGACCAATATTCCGAAGGCCTGATTACCCAGGGTGAGAAATACAACAAGGTGGTTGATATCTGGGCCCAGGCCACAGACGATATTGCCGATGCCATGATGGAGGTTATGAAAAATCCGCCCCAAAAAGAGGGGGCGGACAGTTCGGAAGAACTCAATGCCGTCTATGTCATGGCGGATTCCGGCGCTCGTGGCTCTAAGGATCAGATGCGCCAGTTGGCTGGTATGCGCGGGTTGATGGCCAAACCTTCCGGTGAGATTATTGAAAATCCCATCACGGCATGTTTCCGGGAAGGCCTGTCCGTACTCCAGTACTTTATCTCCACCCATGGTGCCCGTAAGGGGCTGGCTGATACTGCACTGAAAACAGCCAACTCCGGTTACCTGACCCGCCGTCTGGCTGATGTCGGCCAGGACTGCACCATAGTGGAGCCTGATTGTGGTACCATCAACGGCATTGAGGTTGAAGCATTGTATGAGGGCGGTGAGATTATTCAGACCCTTGGGGAAAGAATTCTTGGGCGCGTTACCCAGGAGGATATCCGCGATCCCTATTCTGATGAATTCATTGTGGCGTCTGATACGGAACTCAATGAAGCCCATGTGACTGAAATTGAAGCCGCAGGCGTTCAACGAGTAAAAATCAGATCCGTATTGACATGCAACTCAAAACACGGTGTCTGTTCAAGATGCTACGGCCGTGACCTTGCTCATGGTGTCACCGTGGAAATTGGTCAGGCCATTGGTATTGTGGCAGCCCAGTCCATTGGCGAGCCCGGTACTCAGTTGACCATGCGTACCTTTCACATCGGCGGTACAGCATCCAGAAAGGTAGAGGTCGCTGAAGTCAAAGCCCGTGTGGGTGGGATTTTAAAATTCAACGACGATATTCAGACCGTAACCTCGGCCCAGGGCGATGTCATTGTCATGAACCGTAAAGGTGGCGGGGTGACCATTGTCGGGGAGGAGGGGCGTGAGCGTGCCAAGGATAGCGTTATTTATGGTGCTACCCTCCATGCCAAGGACGGTCAGCAGATCGAGCCGGGTGATATTATAGCCTCCTGGGACCCCTTTACCACACCGATCATCACTGAAGTATCCGGTCGGATAAGATTTGCTGATATTATCGTGGGTAATACGGTTCAGGAGCAGATTGACCCGGTTACCGGCAAGGTGTCAAGAACGATCATTGAAGGCAAGGATGTTGAGGTCCGACCCAGGATAACCGTCAAGGATAAAGAGGGTAAAGCGGTCAAGCTTCCCAACTCCAAGACCCCTGCCAGATATTACCTGCCGGTAAACGCCATTCTTACTGTTGAAGAGGATGACAACATCATGGCGGGCGATGTGATTGCCAAATTGCCGCGTGCCACCACAAAGACCAAAGATATTACCGGTGGTTTGCCAAGGGTTGCCGAGCTTTTTGAGGTCAGAAAGCCAAAGGATCCGTCAGTGCTGACTGAAATTGATGGCTATGTCACTGTTTCAAAGGGGACTAAAGGCCGTCAGAAGGTTACGGTTAAGCCCGGCGATGTTGGAGAGGCAAAAGAGTACGCCATTCCCAAAGGTCAGCATGTGTCCGTGTATGACGGCGATTATGTAAAATCAGGTGATCCGCTGATCGCAGGTTCTGCCAATCCCCAGGATATAATGAATATAAAGGGTGAAGTGGCACTGGCCAAATACTTGGTTGACGAAGTCCAGGAAGTTTACAGGCTCCAGGGTGTACGAATCAATGACAAGCACATCGAAGTTGTTATCCGCCAGATGATGCGCCGGGTTAAAGTGATCTCCACCGGAGATACCAATTTTATCCCCGATGAACAGGTTGACCGTATTCTTTTTGAGGAAACCAACCGCAAAGTTGCCATGGAGGGCGGTGAGCCGGCCAAGGGCGAACCCCTGATTCTTGGTATTACCAAAGCCTCTTTGTCCACAGATAGTTTTTTGTCTGCGGCATCGTTTCAGGAAACCACTAAGGTGCTGACCCTTGCAGCCATTGAAGGTAAATATGACAGCCTCAAGGGGTTGAAAGAGAACGTTGTTATGGGTAGACTTATCCCGGCCGGCACGGGTTTTCCCGGCTATCGCGATCTGGAAGTGGGGTATGGTGACATCGCTGAAGTATAGAAAAAAATAAATATTGTTGACATTTGAAAAAAGTGTAAGTAGAATTAAATATTTTGTCGTGTATGGCGACTTATTAAGTTTGATGAAGGAGCGTGTGGAGTTATGCCGACCATAAATCAATTGGTAAGAAAAGGTAGAAAGAGAACTGAAAAAAAGGTTAGTACGCCGGCGTTGAAGGGCGGACCTCAAAAGCGCGGGGTTTGCACCCGGGTCTATACTTCTACTCCTAAAAAGCCGAATTCAGCTCTAAGGAAAGTTGCAAGGGTTCGTTTGACAACCGGCATGGAAGTTGCAGCTTATATCCCGGGTATGGGGCATAATCTCCAGGAACACTCTGTTGTTCTGGTTAGGGGTGGAAGAGTAAAAGATCTTCCAGGTGTGCGCTATCATATTGTCAGGGGTGCTCTTGATACGCTGGGCGTGGACGATCGTCGCCAGGGGCGTTCGAAATATGGTGCCAAACGTCCCAAATAATCATGGTGGGGTTTTAAGCATTCATATTTAATAAAATATAAATTTGGTGGACTTTTTAAGATGGCAGAAAAATTAGTTTTTAAAGAAGGTTTCGTGCAGGACGCCACGCATGAGGAAAAGCTTGCAGCCAAGTTTGTCAACTGCGTCATGAGAGACGGCAAAAAGAATGCTGCCCGTAGGGTTGTGGCTGACGCGTTGATGATTGCTGAGGATAAGATTGGCGAACCTGCTCTGGCAGTGTTCAAGAAAGCGATTGATAATATCAGGCCTTCTGTTGAAGTGAAATCAAGAAGGATCGGCGGGTCTACCTATCAGGTGCCCACTGATATAAAACCCGGTCGCCAGACGGCCCTTGCCTACAGATGGCTTATCAATTTCAGTAGGAGTCGTTCTGAAAAAGGCTTTGCGAATAAGCTTGCTGCTGAGGTGATGGATGCTTATAATGAGCGTGGCGGGGCAATTAAGAAAAGAGAAGATACGCATAGAATGGCAGAAGCCAACAAGGCATTCGCACATTTTAGGTGGTAAGAACTTAAAATATCTTTGAAAACATTCCACAGGAGGAATACAGAAGATGGCTAAGGAGAAATTCGAGCGGAACAAACCGCACGTGAACATCGGGACAATCGGGCATATCGATCACGGGAAAACCACTCTGACTGCGGCGATTACCAAGCTTGCCGGCCTGAAAGGCCATGGGGACTTTGTTCCCTTTGATGAAATTGATAAGGCCCCGGAAGAAAGAGAGCGTGGTATCACCATCGCCACCGCTCATGTTGAATATGAGACCGACAACCGTCATTATGCGCATGTCGATTGTCCGGGTCATGCTGACTATATTAAAAATATGATCACCGGTGCCGCCCAGATGGATGGTGCTATCCTTGTTGTATCCGCCGATGATGGCCCTATGCCTCAGACCCGTGAGCACATCCTGCTTGCCCGTCAGGTTGGTGTGCCTAAGATCGTTGTCTTTCTGAATAAATGCGACATGGTCGATGATGAAGAACTGATTGAGTTGGTTGAAATGGAACTTCAGGAACTTCTTGATACTTACGATTTCCCGGGCGATGAAACGCCGATTATCCGGGGCTCTGCGCTTAAGGCCCTGGAGTGTGACGACATTGAAGCAGAAGAAGCTAAGCCTATTTATGAGCTTCTCGACGTGCTTGACTCCTATGTTCCCGAGCCTGAAAGAGATACAGATAAGCCCTTCCTGATGCCCATCGAAGACGTATTCTCAATTTCCGGGCGTGGTACGGTTGTTACCGGTCGTATTGAGCGCGGCGTGGTCAAAACCGGCGAAGAAATTGAAATCGTAGGTATCAGAGATACTGCCAAAACGGTTTGCACCGGTGTTGAAATGTTCAGAAAGCTTCTGGATGAAGGACAGGCCGGCGATAATGTCGGGTTGTTGTTGCGTGGAACAAAACGTGATCAGGTCGAACGCGGTCAGGTTGTATGCAAACCCGGCACAATTGAACCTCATACCAAATTTAAAGCTGAAATGTATGCCCTGAGTAAAGAAGAAGGTGGTCGTCATACACCTTTCTTTAGCGGTTACAGACCTCAGTTTTTCTTCAGAACCACCGACATCACAGGTGTTTTGACTCTGGACGAAGGCGTTGAAATGATTATGCCTGGTGATAATGCTACCATTAACGTCGAATTGATCAACCCCATCGCCATGGAAAAGGAACTTCGTTTCGCAATTCGTGAGGGTGGCCGTACAGTTGGTGCCGGTGTTGTTGGTGAAATCATAGAATAGTAGATTAAGAAAGAACAATAACAATGTTGAAGACTAAAATTAGAATTAGGCTCAAAGCTTATGATCATAAGCTGCTTGATCAGTCTTCAGTAGATATTGTTGATACGGCAAGGAAAACCGGTGCCAGAATTGTGGGGCCGGTTCCCTTACCCACCAGAATCAACAAGTTTACTGTGTTGCGTTCACCTCATGTGAATAAAAAATCCCGTGAGCAGTTTGAAATCAGAACGCACAAAAGAATGATGGATATTCTTGAGCCGACACAGCAGACCGTGGACGCGTTAATGAAACTTGACCTGTCCCCCGGCGTGGATGTTGAAATTAAATTATAGTGCATTAACAGGGACATATTTGTTATGATGAGTGGATTGCTTGGAAAAAAGATCGGGATGACCAATGTGTTTGCCTCCGATGGGCAGCTCGTTCCTGTTACAGTGTTGCAGGTTGGACCCTGTGTTGTAACCCAGATAAAAACGGAAGAGACAGACGGGTATGCAGCCTTGCAGCTCGGGTTTGATGAAAAGCCGGTTGAACGCTTGAATAAACCCATTGCAGGACATTTAAAAAAAGCATCGGATAAAGGCTTTCGCGTTTTACGAGAATTTAGAGAAGATTCAATTGAAGATATGGAAACCGGTGCAACCATTGGTGCTGATATGTTTTCAATTGGTGATAAAGTAAGTGTGACCGGTATTTCAAAGGGTCGTGGTTTCCAGGGAACCATCAAACGACATGGTTTTTCCAGAGG
>JAQYWJ010000051.1 GCA_030145005.1 Desulfobacter sp.
AATACGGTGCCCTTTCATCTCAAGGAGACCCTGACCTTTCAGCTTCCCATTGTCCTGCCCCTGCTCGGAGCCCGTCTGGCCATGATTTACATTGCCGCCTTCTGGCTTAACGGTGTACTGAAGCTTTGCTATGTACTGGTCCGCGGAAGGGCCTGGGGCAATGGCAGGGAGCCTTTGGAAACCGGGGATGACCCGTTTTCGGCCTACGAATGCACACCGGAGGATGCGGACTGTCTTAACCGCAGTTTTATCCGGCTTTTGATAGACTCCTGGCATGCCAGAAAAAAAATGTTTTTCAAAATGACGAGTGTGCTGGCTGTTGTGACCCTGCTGGTTCAAGTGCTGACTCTGTCGGGAATGCTGTCCTGGGTAGAGGCGGGGATCGCCCCTTTGACATCCGCTCTTGATTTGTCCCCGGCCGTAATTGGTCCGCTTACCACCTATATATTCAGTCCGATTGCCGGGATCAGCTACATGTCAACCCTTTTGACCCAAAATAGTATCAGCGGCTATGAGGCGATTACGGCCCTGATAGCCGGCGGTCTTATCATGATACCGATTACCCGCCTGCGCCGGACCTTGCCTCGGTATATAGCCATTTACGGGGCACGCAACGGTACTGCCATCTGTGTTCTGACCATGACGTTTGGTCTTTCGTCCAGAATACTGGTTCTGGCCTGGATTCTCTTGTTTTATTAATTTTTCTGCGCCTTGCATGGCCATTTTTTGTCCAAACAAGGGTTTCCGTTTAGACACCATTTCGGGCGATGGAAACAGACAAAATCAGGCCATGAACGATTTGACCCAGTCGTTGACCGGATGATGAATAAGATTGTCGGGGCTGCCCTGCTGGACAATTTTGCCCTGGTTCATCAGGATGATCTGTGATCCGGCGGCAAAGGCTTCTTCGTGGTCATGGGTGACAAAAATGGTGGTGATGTGCAGCCGGGAGAAAATCTGTGTGAGTTGATCTAACAAGTGTTTTCGCAAGACCCGGTCCAGTGCGCTTAAGGGCTCGTCCAGCATGAGCAGCCTGGGGTTCGGGGCAAGGGTCCTTGCCAGGGCCACCCGCTGGCGCTCGCCCCCGGACAGTTCATCTACCTTTCTCTTTTCAAACCCTTCAAGATTGGTCAGCGCCAGCATTTCTGCCACAATTGGGGCCTGTTTCTGTCTGGGCATGCCCTTCATTTTCAGGCCAAATGCAATGTTGGCAAATACATCCAGATGGGGAAACAGGGCATAGTCCTGGAACATCATACCGAAATTGCGCTTGTGCGGGGGCAGACCCAGGATGGACACCCCGTTGAACAGGATATCGCCTGAGTTCGGCGTATCAAGCCCTGCAATCATACGTAACAGCGTGGTTTTTCCGCAGCCCGAAGGACCAAGCACAGACAGCCGGCTGCCCCGGGGCAGAGCAAGGTTAATGTTGTTTAGAACATAGCTGCCTGTTGCACTGGTTTTGCTTACGTTGTGTATGATGAGTTCATTTTCCATTAAAATTGCTGTATTCCTCTTAAACTGATTTTTTCAATGATAATAAACCCGGCTGCCGTGACGGCCATGAGAAGGGTGGAAATGGCCATGGCCTGGCCGTAATTCATGGCGCCCGGTTGGCCTAAAAATCGGTAAATGGCTATAGGGATTGTGGGAGTGCGCGGGCTTGCCGTAAAAATGGTGGCGCCGAATTCCCCCATGCTGATGGTAAAGGCAAACACGGCACCTGCTGTCAGTGCACCGGATATCAACGGCAGGTCAATGCATCTGAATATTTTTCCCGGGGATGCCCCTAACGTTGCGGCCGTTTCTCTGATGTTATTGGGAATATTTTTCAGGGCAGGCAGCACCGCCCGAAGCACAAAGGGAAATCCCACCAGGGCATGGACCAAGGGGACAAGCAGCGCTGATGTGCGCAGGTTAAGCGGTGGCCGATCCAGGGTGATGATAATACCGAATCCCAGGGTTACCGCCGACGTGGACAGGGGCAGCATAAACAACGGGTCAAAAAAGGCCGCAAGCCCCTTTGCTTTTGTCCGGTCCAGGTGGTTCAGGCAAAGGGCTGCACACAGACCGGTAACAAGGGCGATAGCAAGGGCTGTTCCCGCAAAGATAAAGGAGAATTTAATCGCGGTAAAAGGCGGAACATGGAAAATCGAGCTGGCAGGATTGTCAAAAATGGCCCGGTAATAAATCAGGGACAATTGCCCCTCATGGACCAGGGACTTTCCTGCAAGCGCAGCTAAAGGGAAAAGGCATAACAGGATAATAAAGCCGGCATTTCCTGTCACTGCGGCTTTTTCCCAGAATTTTTCCGGTTGTTTAAAATTGGTATGACTGCCTTTGGGCGCAAAGCGGACCGCCTTTCGGGAAAAGGCGGTGTAAAGGCCCATGAGCACCAGGGTAAACCCGATTTGAATCAGGGAGAGAAAAGATGCCACCGGCAGGTTGAACATATGGGCGGCCTGGCGGTAAATCTCTGCCTCTATGGTGGAATAGGCAGGTCCCCCAAGAATCAGAATAATGCCAAAGCTTGAAAAACAGAAGATGAACACCAGAAAGGATGCCGCCCATACTGCGGGCATGAGAAGGGGCAGGGTAATATGGATAAATGTCTGAAACGGTCCTGCTCCGAGCATGGCGGCCGCTTCCTGGACATTTGCCCGCAACCCTGCCCAGAAGCTGGTCAAAATTCTGAGCATGACCGAAAAATTGTAAAATACATGGGCTATGAAAATCAAAACCAAAGGGTGGCGGATATTTAACACGCCCAACCATCCGTTCCTGCCGAAACTTGCGTCAAGGGCGGCGGCTACCACCACGGCAGGCAGGACAAAGGGGATTGAGGCAGACAGGGTTAAAAATTTTTTACCTTTAAATTGGTAATGGGACATGACAAAGGCGCACGGGAAGGCAAAAGCCAGGGTCAGGCCCGTGGATACGGCAGCCTGCCAGAAAGTAAACCGAATGATGTGATGAAGGCGTTGTGATCCGGCAACCTGATCCAAAAAGGACAGGTCAATGTGAAGGTGTGCGGGGAAGTCCGGGACAAAGCTTCGAAGAAAAATACCGGCCAGGGGGTAAAAATAGAAAACAAGGAAAAATACAAGGGGAACCAGCCCCGCCAGCACATAGGGGTGCGTATAAATCCTTGTTTTCACCGCAACAGGTTTTCCGTCCATTCCCGGAGCCATTTATCCCGGTTCCGGTTGATCTTTTCTGGGGGCAAAGACGCAGGCGCATCTGTAATTTTTGCATGCTTTAAAAAGACGTCAGGCAAATTTGCCTTTGTGTTGGCCGGGAACACAAACATCTGCAAAGGGATGTCTTCCTGGAATGCTTTACTTAAAAGAAAGTCCATGGCCTTTTTTGCAAGATCCGTGTTGTCACTGTTTTTCAGGATGCCTGCAAATTCAATCTGGCGAAAGGCGGATTTGTTTTCAATGACAACGCCGGTGGGGGCTGTGTCCGGTTTTTGTTCAGCATAAAATACTTCTGCCGCAGGACTTGAGGCGTAAGAGACCACAATGGGACGATCTCCTTTTGAGGCGGCGGTGAATTGCCCCCAGTAGGCTTCCTGCCAGCCGTTTACCACCATGACCCCGTTGGCTTTAAGTTTCTGCCAGAAAGAGATGTATTTATTTTCCCCGAAACGGCTGATGGTGGCCAGAAGAAAGGCAAGACCCGGGGATGATGTGGCCGGGTTCTGGACAACGGTGAGATCTTTGTATGCCGGGCGGATCAGATCTTCAAGACCGGCCGGGGGGGCAAGATGTTTTGCCTTGAACCATTTGATGTCATAGTTTAGACATACATCACCGAAATCTACGGGTATCAGACGGTTTTTGTCATCCAGCAAAAGAGATGTGTCAATATCTTCAAAGCCTTTGGGGGTGTAGGTAATGAACAGATCATTGTCCAGAGCGCGTCCGATGAAGGTATTGTCCACCCCGAAAAACAGGTCCGCCATGGGATTGTTTTTGGACAGAATCGCCTTATTCAGTGCCTGGCCGGCATCGCCGGAGCGTAAAATCGTGATGTCCGCACCCACGGCCTTTTTAAAATCCTTAAGTACGGATTCCGACATACTGAAGCTGTCATGGGTCATGATGGTCAACTCCCGGCACAGGGCCCGGGTAGTGAGCATGGGCAGGGTTAAAATAAAGCAGACAATGACAGTGGCAACAGCAGCATATGGTTTCATTTTTATTCCATTTTTAATGCCTGGCCGGAAATGAGGATTTTTGTTTAAATTTAAGGCGGATCAAAATTTTAATCATAGGTATATATTCAATATCCCGCGGATTAAAATTTTGATCCAACGCCGAAGTTGGGCAAAAATACCATTTGTGGTATGCGCCTAACGTCTTTCCGGCCAAATTTTTTCCGACATCTCCGTCAATTTATATTTCTGAATCTTGCCCGAGGCCGTCATGGGATATTGATCAATAAAATGAACATATCTGGGAATTTTGTACCGGCTTATTTTTCCCCGGCAGAAATCACTGATATCGTTGGGTTCAATATTTGTCCCTTCTTTCAGAATCACAAAGGCTCCAACCTCTTCACCGTATTTCTCGCTGGGAACCGCAGCCACCTGGACATCCCGGATTTCATCCATGCGGTATAAAAATTCCTCGATCTCCCTGGGATAGATATTTTCTCCGCCCCGGATGATCATGTCCTTGTGCCGGCCTGTGATGGACAGGTTGCCTGCTTCGTCCATGACCCCGAGATCGCCTGAATGCAGCCAGCCGTCCGCGTCGATGGCCTCGGCTGTGGCTTCGGGGTTGTTGTAGTATCCTTTCATGACGTTATACCCCCTGCAGCACACTTCACCTTGTTTGCCCGAGGGCAGTTCTTTTCCTGTGTCAAGGTCAATGACCTTGACTTCAAGGTGAGGCAGGGCTCCTCCCACGGTCTCCACCCGCACTCGGATGTCGTCGTGGATCCGGGTTTGGGTCAAGACCGGAGAGCCCTCGGTCAGACCGTAGCAGATGGTGATTTCCGTCATGTTCATTTTGTCAATGACCTGCTCCATGACATGGATGGGGCAGTTAGATCCTGCCATGATACCGGTGCGAAGGGATGAAAAATTAAATTTGTTGAAAAGGGCATGTTCCAGCACGGCAATGAACATGGTGGGCACCCCGTAAAGGGCGGTGCACTTTTCCTGTTCCACAGAGGCCATGACCAAAAGCGGATCAAATCCTTCCAGGATTACCATACAGGTGCCGTGGTTTACGGCTGCAAGTACACCGAGGACACAGCCAAAGCAGTGAAATAAGGGCACGGGAAGACAGACCCGGTCATCGGGACCAAAATTCTGGTTGGCACCGATCCAGTAACCGTTGTTGCCGATATTGTAATGGGTGAGCATAACGCCCTTGGGAAAACCCGTGGTACCCGACGTATACTGCATGTTCACCACATCATGGGGATCCAGGCTGTCCTGGCGGGCCTGGTATTCCTCTTCAGAAATCATTACGGACAAGGCCCGGATTTCGGGGATGGTATACATGCCCCTGTGTTTTTCAGGACCAAGGAAGGCCACCCGTTTAAGATGGGGGAATTTGGGGGATTTCAAGTGGCCGCGCTGACAGGTTTTCAACTCCGGCACCAGTTCATATATAGTGGATATGTAATCCGTGTCCTGATATCCGTCGATGAGAAAGAGGTTTTCACAGTCGGATTGGGTGAGCAGATATTCAAGTTCCGCTGTTTTATAGTTGGTGTTCACCGTGAGCAGCACAGCCCCGATTTTAGCCGTGGCAAACTGCAAGATAACCCAGTAGGGTATATTTGTGGCCCAGATTCCTACCTTTTCCCCTTTCTTAACGCCCAAGGCCATCAAACCCTTGGCTGTTTCATCTACATAGGTCGCAAACTGGCTGTATGTCAGGCGAAAATTTCTGTCTACATACACAACGGCCGGATTGTCCGGGTATTTTTCAACTGTTCTGTCAAGGATTTGGCCTAAAGTCAGGGATTGCAATGGCAAAATTTTGTCCATATGATGCTCTATTCCTCTTTGGCTTGGGGCCGGCCCTGGGATCCTTACCCAGGATACCTATCGGCGCGGCCATGGCTGTTTTTTATCTAAAGTCCCAATAAGTTATTAAATTATTTTCTTTGTTTTGCTGTGGGCCATGCCTGGGCTGATTGACAGTCCGGAGAAGGCCCTTGGCCGTTATTCCGGAATATAAACCACTGCGTGAATTTCAGCCTTTTCTTCTCCGACACAGGAAACATAATGGGGAACCACAGAGTTGTAATAAATGGAGTCGCCGGGCTTCAGTTCATAGGTCTTATTGCCGTAAATCACTTCCACAATACCTGAAACAACAACAATAAACTCTTCGCCTTCATGGGAAGACAGTGTTTTTTTATTTGCGGATTCAGGCATGATTTCAACAAAAAACGGCTCCATGTGCCGGTCTGACTTCCCTTTTCCCAGGGCATAGAAATTTAAGGCAGGGGCTTTGTTGGTACCGTCAAGAACGGAAAATCCGCCTGCCCGCTCCGCCTTGCGGACAATATAGGGATCACTGCTGTCCTGGTCATCCAGAAAGGTGCCTAGACGCACACCCAGGGCCCGGGCAATTTTCATTAGAGGACCCAGGGGGGGGTAGGCGTCTTCTTCAAGCATGGTCTTGATAAATTGGGGATCAAGGCCGGCTGCCTCGGACAATGCCGTGATATCCATGCCCCGTTTCTCCATGAATGATAAAATTCGCTGGTTAACTTTTCCTGTATCCATCCATCCTCCCTGATTATAGTTTATAAAATTATAAGAAATATATTGATATAATATATCACAAAATCTTTGTCAAAAAATTCATAAAATTCACCACTGATCCGGTGTGTTGGGTAAGAAATATAAAGCGCTGTCGTTGATTTCGCAGGCCCGGCGAATTTTGTAATAGACGGTATTTTTGTATGGATTTATTATTAAAATAATATTTTTCTGGAGAAAGAAGTGTTGTTTTAGTTTATAACACTTCAATTGAATCTCAAGCGCTGATTAAAAATTATTAAAGACCGGATGCAAGGTTTCGACTCATGGGAAAATTGAAAATAGAAACTGCACAAGAAAAAGAACTCTATAGCAATAAAATACTGGATGTCTATGTGGCCCTGATTCGGGAAAAATATCCTGAAATTGAACTCGAGAACCTCATGGACGAAGCCGGGATCGAGAACTATAGTAGGGCTGGTGATAACTCCCTGGGGCTCTGCCAGGAACAGATCAACCGCTTCCATGAGCGTTTGTGCATGCTTACAGACAATATGCGAATTGACCGGGAGGCCGGCCGGTACGCTGTGAATCCCGAATGTCTGGGAATGATTCGCAGCTTGATGCTGCCCTTTGTCGGGGTTAGGCGGGCCTGTGGGATGATGGAAAAATATGCCGGGAGCCTGACCCGGTCTTCGCATTATACCACCCGTTATACAGGAAAAAATAAAATCGAGATTGTGGTCAAGCCCAATGAAGGGATAAAAGAAGAACCTTTCCAGTGCGAGATCCGACAGGGATATTTTCAGGGACTTGCAGATGTTTTTCTCCATAATGAACTGACCGTGCGTTATCCGGAATGTATGTTCAAAGGGGGCAGGGTCTGCCGGTATGAGCTTACCTGGAGGGATTCGGCGTTTCCCATCCTTGCCGTGCTTTCCTGGCTTGCCGGTGCTGCTGCAATAGCGATGCTCATTGCGTTGTGGATAACGCCTGCTGCTGTTGTGCCCAAAAGTTTATGGTTGATTTGCCCTGCCTTATTGTCTCTTGGTTTGGGGTGGGCCGGCCAGAGTGTGAAATCAAAGGCGCTTGCAAGGTCTTTAAGCGGTATTCATACGGCCAGGGAAGAGATGCTCAATCAGATTGAAATCAATGCGGAAAATTCAAGGGTCATTGTTGATATTGGACAGGTCCTGGGGATTGAATCTGCTGATGCTTGCAGCTTTGACCGGGCCGCAAATATCGTGGGTAAAAAACTTCGGTATGACCGTGTGATGATCATGATTGCCAATGATGAGAAAACGTCTTTGTCCTATTTCGGCGGATATGGATTCACCGAGGTCGAAAAGCTGTATATTGCCAATTACAGCATCCCCCTTGATGGGGCGGGGGCGCCTGAAGAGGTGTTTTACGAGTCCTTCAAGCATAACAAAACCATGCTTGTTAACGATATGGCATGGCTTAAGCGCAAATTTCCCCAGAGTCTGGAATTTGCCGACCGGATCAAACCCCGCTCTTTTATTATCAGCCCCATTGAAGTGGACGGTGAACCCATTGGCATTATGATTGCCGGAAATACGGTTACCCTCAGAAGATTGGACAGAAATGACACCCACCTGGTTATGGGCGTGGCCCAGCACATCGCCTGCGTATACAGGCGGCAGAAGCATGAAAAGCAGCAGGGTGAGTTCAAACGCCAGATCGTACAGCTTCAGAAAATGGAGGCCCTTGGCGTTTTGGCCGGCGGTATTGCCCATGATTTCAATAATATTTTGTCCCCCATCCTTGGATATACGGATCTGTGCCTGTCAATATGCCCGGAAGATGAGAAGATGCTGAAATACCTTCGCCGGGTGAAAAGCGCATCTGTCCGGGCCCAGGATTTGGTGGCCCAGATTCTGGCATTCAGCCGCCAGGGGGAAAAGGACTATATCCGCTGCCACCCCGGCCCCATTATCAAGGAGAGCTTAAAGCTGCTGCAGGGCTCTATTTCCAAAAACATAAAGATCGAAACGTTGGTCAGAACCGATCTTTCGCCTGTTATGGCAGATCCCACCCAGATTCATCAACTTGTCATGAATCTTTGTACCAATGCCTATCATGCCATGGCGGACAAAGGCGGTCTTCTTACCGTCTGTCTGGATGAAATTCAGGTTAAAGAAAATTCCCTTGAACAGACGCGTCAGATATTGCCCGGTTCCTATATCCATTTGCAGGTGGTGGATACGGGACACGGGATGAGCCGTGCCGTCATGGATAATATATTTGAGCCCTATTTTACAACAAAGACAGAGGGGCGGGGCACGGGCATGGGCCTTCCCATTATCAAAGGTATTATAGCCCGGCTCAAGGGCTATATATTTGTGGACAGTACTGAAGGAAAAGGGAGTTGCTTTGATGTTTACCTGCCCCAGGCCGCTGAAAACAGATTCGTACAATAGGATTAGATTAAAAACTCGCTACCCGGGGCTACAGTCGTTATGCTGAAATGTTTCCCATAGAGAACATGGTAGAGAAAAATTCTTCAGACCCCCAAAAAGCTTGGGCGGACACCGGGAAAGTAAAGAAGCCGAACAGAAAAAGGACTGACATTGTGGATGCCGTAGAAAATGGACCTTTATCCATATTAATGATGACTTTTTGGTGCAGTGGACAGGATGTGAATTTTTCTGTTATAAGACGGGTTCATGGATAATGCGCAAGCCACATTACCTTCCTTTGAAGGAAACACAAAGATCCAGGCGGCCCGGGCCTTTGTCGGGGAAACCCTGTGTAATATTTATCTGACCGGCAGGGCCGGTACCGGTAAAACCACGTTTTTGAAATCTTTACGGGATTTCTGCCCCAAGCAGTTTATTGTTGCCGCGCCTACGGGCGTTGCCGCCGTAAATGCCGGGGGCGTGACCCTGCACTCCTTTTTCCAGATTCCGTTGGGGCCTTTTCTGCCCGGACAAAGTGATCGACCCCAGGATAACCGCCGGTTTTTCAGGTTTTCAAAGGTTAAAAAACAGATCATCAACGGCCTTGATCTGCTGGTGATTGATGAAATTTCCATGGTCCGGGCTGATCTGCTGGACGCCCTGGATGCAGTATTGCGCCGGTTGCGTCGGGATGAGCGGCCTTTTGGCGGGGTTCAATTGCTGCTCATCGGCGACCTGTTCCAGCTTCCGCCGGTGACCAAACCCGATGAATGGAACCTTTTGTCCAATTATTATGGGTCTCCCTATTTTTTTTCAAGTCAGGCCTTAAGCCGTTCCGATCTGGTGACAATAGAGCTTGATACCGTTTACCGTCAAAGCGATCCGGATTTTATCCGCCTGCTCAATGCCGTGCGTGAAAACCGCATAGACCGTCGTTGTACCGATATCCTCAACCAGCGGGTACAGCCCGATCCCCCGGATCAGGGTTGCATTACCTTGACCACGCACAATCGACGGGCCGAATCCATCAATGATTTGAAACTTGCCCGGCTTGGGGAAACTGCACACACCCTGGCTGCAGAAGTATCTGGAGATTTCCCGTCCCATGCCTTTCCCACAGGAGAGCAGCTTACCCTTAAACCCGGAGCCCAGGTGATGTTTCTGCGCAATGACGCCTCCCCTGATAAAACCTATTTCAACGGTACCATTGGGCAGGTCACCCATGTGGGAACCGAAACCGTAACCGTGGCCTGCCGGGGCAGTGCTGGAAGAGCGGCCGGGGAAAGCGCATCAGGTTCGAAGGACGGCCCCGTTGTGGAAGTCAAGCCAGTGGACTGGGAAAATGTTACATACAAGGTAAACGAGGAAGATAAAACCATCCGGCAGGAGGTGGTGGGGACATTCAAGCAGTTCCCGTTAAAACTTGCCTGGGCTGTCACCATTCACAAAAGCCAGGGGTTAACCTTTGACCGGGCCATTGTGGATGCAAAAAATGCCTTTGCCCATGGCCAGGTCTATGTGGCCTTGAGCCGCTGTACCGGCCTTGACGGGCTGGTGCTCACCGCCCCTGTACCGCCCCACGCCCTGGGCACCGATCCGGTGGTGGTGGATTTCATGAACCGGACGGCTCCACCGGACCAGGATCTTGCCGCGATTTTCAGATCTGCCCGGGCCGCCTGCCAGCAGACCCTGGTACTTAAATGCTTTGACTGCGCAAGTTTCAGGCGGTTGTTTTTTTATTTTCTGCGCCTGGCAAAGGATAACCGCAATGTGCTGCGCATCCCCGGGCTTGGTGAACCGGAGGAACTGGAAGCCGGCGCCCGGGACCAGGTGTTCCAGGTGAGCGATAAATTTCAAATTCAACTGAAAAGTTTGATGGCACAGGAGCCTTTGCCGGAAAAAAGTGCCATTATTCAGGAGCGGGTGCAAAAAGCCAGTGTCTGGTTTGGCAATACCCTGGATCAGGTGTTCGGCCGTCTGCTTGAAAAAGGTTCAGTTGAAACCGATAATAAGGCCTTAGCCAAACAGGTGCAAAATGCCCTGGACAATTTAAAGCGGGAAGTTCGTGTCAAACGGGCCGGAATTTTATCCTGTGAAAACGGATTTTCCACAACCACTTACCTTAAGGCCGTGTCATCGCAAGCCATGGCAGATGTGCCGGGAAATCAGTCTAAAAAAAGTGCTGGTTCATCCACTACGGATTACACCGAGCTTGATATTGCCCATCCTGAAATGTTTCAGGCCTTAAAGGAGTGGCGGACCCGGACCGCAGCCGCTCAAAATGTCAAGGCGTTCCAGGTGGCCCACCAGAAAGTCCTGGTTCAGATTGCAGTCTGCCTGCCCCGGTCGAAAAAAAGCCTGAAAGCCCTGAGAGGCGTGGGCCCGGCCACCTTGGAAAGCTATGGAGA
>JAQYWJ010000278.1 GCA_030145005.1 Desulfobacter sp.
AATTTGATTTTGTAGGATAAACACCATCAATTGATTTTAATTCCGTCCAACAAAACAATTCAAGAGGTCTTCAATGCATAGAAAATCAATTTTTATTTTGATGGTGGTACTCTCTTTTTTTCTAAACTGTGCTATGTTTTCGCCTAAAAATTTCTATTACGTTGTATTTGAAGATAATCCCAATATTAAAAATACTAAGATTTATTCAAAAGGCATAGAAATCGGAAAAATTTTGGATCAAGACCTTAGCAAAGAGAATAAACTGATTTTAACAATAGCGATAAACAGCGATTATAAAGATTTAATTAAATCCGACACTCTCTTTTATGCTGATGAAAATTCTCTTTTACTTCAAGTGTCAGATACCGATACCCAGGCCCTACCCGAAAAATCATTTATTCTGGGATTTGCTTCGCAAACAAAACTTGTCTGGTTTAAAGCAAAAAATACGCTGAAAGACTTTTCAGATGCAGCGCAAAAAGAAATCCAAAAAATAGTAGAATCATTCAAATGAGTTGGAGATTTTTTTGCGTTACATCAGAGTTCCCACTTAGCCGGTTTGCTGCGCAAATTCAATCCCATGCAAACCCGGAATTGATTTTATAGTGAACAAGGATTATGATATGAACAGCATCCATTAGAAGAATGTAGGGCCTTGGTTCCCTTGGTTCTATTTTCGCCCGCTATTACTCATTTCACAAAATGAGAGATGAAGCTTGATAAAATATTAACATATTGAAGTTGATCCATCAAAATTTTTAGGCATTCTGAACGAAGTTAAAGCCAAGGCCGAATGTAGATTTATCTAACCCCCGGTATGCCCGGGAGAGGAGGTTTTCATGACCAAGTCCATTAATAAAATTATTGAGGAACAGGTTCAACGGTGGGAAATGCAAAAGAAGCAGGACTTAGAACCGGTGGATACCTGCCGGGTGGTTACCATTTCAAGGGAATGTGGCAGCGGTGGACAGCAGGTGGCTGAAGCGCTTTCCCAGGCGTTGGGCTTTGACCTGTTTCACTATGAAATCGTTGAAGGCATGATCAAGGAGGCCCAGGATTCTTCTGATAGGGCTAAGACTGTGGTTGAAACTGATAGGGCTAAGACTCTGCTTGAAACCCTTGATGAGAAGAAAATGAATATTGTGGAGGATCTGGTTGCCGCGCTGGTCCACAAACACCATCTCTGGCCGGACGAGTATTCAAAAATTCTGCTTCGGGTGCTCAATACAATCGGCAGCCACGGCAATGCCGTTATTCTAGGCAGGGGAGCCAACTTTGCCTTAAAAGAAATTAACGCCCTAAGGGTGAGAATCGTTGCCCCTGCAGACCTGCGCCGGAAGGTGGTGCAGGAGGCCCAGGGGCTGAACGCGGAGGATGCCCAGAAAGTTATGGTCAGCACCGATGCCAACAGAAGGGCCTTTATCAGGCGGTATTATAATGCCGATGCCCAGGATCCAGCCAACTACGACCTGGTTTTAAACACAGGTACCCTGTCCGTGGAAAAGGCGGTCAGCATTATCCAAGCGGCCATGGCTTAAGTTTTTTATTTTTCCATCGGGTTTATTGGGTTGCCGGCGCCCGGTGTTCAGGCAGAAAAGTTCACCATAAAGCATAAGTCTATAACCTGTCGGTATTGTTACGAAGAATTCACGAAGCACCATCGTTTCTAATGCAGGGGATTGGGAAACTTCCAATCCCCTTTGCGTTTTTACCTGCGCACTTTGGCGATGGACAAAGATGGCGGCAGCACCGAAATTGCCGTTACTTCAGAAAACCCCGGATGATTCTGTCCACGGCTTCATCGTAAGTGAGCCCTAAGCTCATCAGTTTGATCAGTTGATCATTGGCAATTTTCCCGATGGATGCTTCATGGGTCAACTGTGCGTCCGGGTGCAGGGCACGTAAGGCCGGTACGGTCTCATTCACGCCGTTGTCCATAATGATGGCGTCACATTCGATATGGCCAAAGCTTTTGGCCCTTGCTTCCACGTTGGCGTAGAAATCCTGTTTGGAGTCCTCTTTAATCACGGACCGGGATACCAGGTTGGTCTTACTGTCATCACCCTTGAGAACAATATTGTTTTCCGAGACAGCGACCTGGTGCCCTTCCGTCAAGATCCGTTCGGTGACAATAAGGGAGCTGCCTGCGTCCAGTTCCGCTTCATTTACCCGCTTTGCCTCGTCCACGCCGCCGATCTGGGTCAGTTCCATCTCCACCACGGCGTTTTCGTCCAGATATACCTTTGTGGTGGGATTCAGGGTTCGTTTGCCTTTTCCCTCACCTGTGGCAACGTGTTTTTCCTGGTAGCGGATCGTGGCGTTTTTACCCACCCTGAATTCATGGATGCCATCGTGGCCTTCATTCTCGCTGCCTGCACAGTGGATGCCGCATCCGGCAATGATGGTGACATCGGCGCCTTCCCCAATAATAAAGGTGTTGTACACCACGTCATGGAGACCGGCCTGGCTGAGTATCACCGGGATGTGTACCGATTCATTGATCACGCCCGGTTTGACGGTCACCACAATACCGGTGCCGTCTTCATTGGATTCAATGTTGATATTGCCTGACACCTCACGTGATAAAAGTTTTCCGTTTTTTCGGATATTGAATGCGCCTTTGGGGATGCCATCCAGATCCGCCACCGCCTTTAATAATTTTTTATCTATAGCATTTAGCATCGATATCTCCTTCACATAGATCTGTGTATCCGCAAACACTTAAATCGCTTAGCAGCGGCATGGCGCCTTCCAGATCACCGGTATATGCAATCTGACCTTCCTTTATGAGCAGCAGGCAGTCTGCTGCTTCAAGAAACGCCTTGTTATGACTGACGACAATGGTTGTTGTCCCATAGTCCGTGATCTGTCGTTTTATCAGTTCAACCAT
>JAQYWJ010000052.1 GCA_030145005.1 Desulfobacter sp.
TCAACTGTCACAGTCGCCCACTGCGAATAATGGCCACCAATAGCCAGACACCCAAGACAGCAGCTGCGATGAATCCGGCAATGCCGATGATGGAGACCCCGAGGATCATGGGGGGGATCCGGGAGTTGAGTACAATGGCCGAACCCAGGATCAGGGAAGCAATAATAATGGCAAAGGATATTCGATTGGATGTCTGATCCTGGATCATCATCAACCGTTTCAGGCCTTCTATTTTGATGGAGACCTTGATTTTGCCCTGTTTGATCTGTGTGATAATCTGGCTTGTATCCGATGGCAGGGTCTGCAAAAGGGCAAAGATATCCCTGGCTATGCTGATGAATTCCCTGGAAAGGCGCGGCACTGAATACTTGCGCAAGGCAGCCGCCTTGATATAGGGCCGGGCATGACCAAGCATATCAAACTGTGGATCTAATGTACGTACCACCCCCTCAATACTGATAAAAGCCTTTATCATTAAAAACAGGTCCGGCGGGATTCTCAACCCGTGCCGGGCGCAAAGCTCAAGAAACTGGTGAATCATACGGCTGGGGTTGATTTCTTCAAGCTTTCTGGACAAATATATGGCACAAAATTGTGAAATATCCTTTTCCAGGGCAGCCATATTGACCGATTCGTCAGGCTCGGTCAGACGGCACAGCAGACGGGCTGTGTTCTGGGTGTTTTTTGAGGCAAGCCCCTGGAGTAAATCAATGAATAACTCACGGGTGATCAAATCCACAAATCCGGTCATGCCGAAATCAATCATGCAGATGTGTTGGTTTTCCAGGATAAAAATATTGCCCGGATGGGGATCGGCATGGAAGAAGCCAAACTCAAATATCTGGCGCATGACAAAATCAGCACCTGTGCGGGTGATTTTTTTCCTGTCAAGGCCTGCCCGGTCAATGGCCTCAACATCATCAGCCTTGATCCCCCGGATAAATTCCATACACAACACCCGTTGTGTGGAATGGGTCCAGTACACTTCAGGGATATGGATGGCCGGCTCTTTGGCAAACTGGTCTGCCATCTGTTCCATATTGGCCGCCTCCACCATGTAATCCAGTTCCTTTCCCAGGGACTGGGCAAATTCTTCAACGATTTTCACGGGTCGGAATATGTCCATATCTTCCAGGTTTTTTTCCATGACCTGGGCCAGGTAGTGGATGATTTCCAGATCGACCTCAACTATTTTACGGATACCGGGGCGCTGGACTTTCACCGCCACCTGTTCGTCCGGCGACAGTTCTGCCCGGTGAACCTGTCCGATGGAAGCCGAAGCAAAAGGAGATTCCTCAAAGGAATGGAACACGTCACTGATGGGTTTGCCGAACTCTGCAAGGATAATTTGTCCGACCTGTTCAAACGAAAAGGACGGCACCTTGTCCTGGAGTTTGGCAAGCTCCCGGGTCAGGTCCAGGGGGATCAGGTCGGGGCGAGAGGATAATACCTGGCCCATTTTAATGAAGGTGGGCCCAAGCTCCTCCAACACCATCCTGATCCGTTGATTCCTGGACAATTTTTGATGCGGTTTTGAAAACGGAATTTTATCGAGATAATGATCAATCTTCATGGCATCAATAATATCCTCAAATCCGTATTTGACAATGATGCCGATGATCTGTTGGTAACGGACCAGATGACGGTACCGTTTAGTGACCTTGGAAACGGTCTTAAAGCTGAGCATGGTCAGGACAAAAGGCCTGGGTTTCAGGCATCCTTTTCAATTTTTTTAGATAACGCATCAATCCGGGTATTCAGTGCATCAATATCCCCACGGGTGGGCAGATCCAGGCGTTTGAGTACCGATTCCACAACATCTTCAACTTTTTTATCAAGGCCGGATTTTGCGTCATCGTACCGTTTTTTACACTCTTCTAAAAAGTCCTTTGCCTCTTTTTGGTTCATCTCAGACTGTTCGGCGAATTCCTTGGCAAAGGTCTCAATTTCTTTTTTGGAGCGCAGCGCCATACCCACCCCGGTGAGCAGACTGTTTTTTAGGGTTTCAAGCATGTTCTTTTCCTCCATTTTATTTTTTCTAAAACAAATAAACAGGTCCCGGAAAAAACTCCCGGGACCTTCACGGACCTTTTGGACGATCCCGCTACTATGTGCAGAAAAAAAATTTATTTTGAGCCAAAGGAGACATCCAGTATATCTTCCACACAGGTGTCGCCTTCAAGAATGGCATCCATCTTACCATAAGATCCGGGTAAAAGTGTATTAATAAAAAATCTGGCCGAAGCCATCTGGCCTGCATAAAAAGCTGCATCTTTATTTTTGCTCGCTTTGGCAGCCACAGCTTCGGGATCAAGGGAGCCCGCTTTTTTTGCCAGTTTGGGTGCGGCAATGCAGGCACGCCACAGATGCATCCAGGCAAAGGTAATTTCCCCTGTGATCTCCAGGAAGGGATGGGCAAAGGCATAGGCGTTAAGCGCCATTTCAGACCTTGATCTTGCACCGAGCTCACTCGCAAGGGCTTCTAACCGGGACAGAGCAAGTTCCACCTTTTCTGCAAGAACCGTGACGCCTTCAATTTCTTTGGCCTCATTTACGGTTTTTCTGATCTGATCCAGGAAATAGGCAAAACTTTGACCTTTGTTCATAGAGAGCTTGCGGCCAAGAAGATCCATGGCCTGGATGCCGTTGGTGCCTTCATAAATCATGAAAATTCTGGAATCGCGCATGAGCTGCTCTGCCGGAAATTCCTTGCAGTATCCATATCCGCCGTAAACCTGGACACCGTGGGAGCAGACCTCAAGGGACTTGTCCGTGATATAGCCTTTGACAATGGGGGTAAGCACCTCAATTAAAGCGGCGGTATCGGCCTTTAATGCCTCATCATCCGTGGTGTGAACAATGTCCTCGCATTTGGCATAGTAATAGTGCAGGGAGCGCATGCCTTCGGTGTACACCTTCATATTTAACAACTGGCGTTTAACATCCGGGTGGTTGATGATGGTTACGTTTTTGGCTGTGGCATCCTTGCCCGCTGTAAGATGTCGACCCTGTACCCGGGTTCTGGCATAATCAAGGGCGTTCATATAAGCGGCTGACGCTACGGCAAAGCCCTGGATACCCACAAAGGCCCGGGCTTCGTTCATCATTTTAAACATTTCGGGCATGCCTTTGTTTTCTTCGCCGAGAAGGGTGCCGATACAAGGTCCTTTGTCTCCCAAAGCCAGGGTGCAGGTGGCATTACCGTGAATGCCCATTTTTTCTTCGAGGCCCGTGCATACCACATTGTTGAATTCACCCAGGGATCCGTCTTCATTAACCAGGTATTTAGGTACCAGGAACAATGAGATTCCCCGGGTACCGGCAGGTGCGCCCTCAATACGGGCAAGGACCGGATGGATGATGTTATCGCAAAGATCGTGTTCGCCTGCAGAGATGAAAATCTTTGTGCCCTGGATGGTGTAGGTGCCGTCATCATTTCGGGTAGCTGTGGCGGTCAAGGCCCCTACGTCGGAACCGGCCTCGGGTTCTGTCAGAAGCATGGTGCCGCCCCACTGGCCTGCAAACATTTTTTTCATGTACAGTTTTTTCTGGGTCTCATCACCAAAGGCTTCCACCAGTTTGGCTGCGCCGTGGGTCATGCCGTAATACAGCATAAAGGCGGAGTTGGCGCCCACCATATATTCCAGGGCTGCACACCCCACGGTTTTGGGCATGCCCTGGCCACCCACGTCCGGATCATCGCACATGGCCAGCCATTCACCTTCGCAGAACAGCTTCCATGGCCGCTTAAAGGATTCAGGTGTGGTTACTTTACCGTTCTCAAGGGTGCAGCCGATCTCATCCCCGTCCTTGAATGTGGGCAGGATCTCCTTAATGGCAAGGGTCCTTGCCTCCGATACAATCAGGTCAATGGTCTTTTTATTGAATTCCTCAAATAACTCATGTTCAACCGTTCCGATTTGTTCATGCAGTACAAAGTCGACGTCGCGTCTGTCTGCGATTGCCTGTGCCATATTATCATTCCTTTTTTCAAATTATTCATATTTTATAAGAAAGTCTGTGTAACTTACACAGACCGTTCAACTCTTGTTGTGGGTTGAACCACGGTAAAAAACCAGGTCAGCCCATGGCTGTTTATATGGACATGTGTTGCGCACAACAACATGCCGACTAACGAAAAGCATGGTATATAGTATAAAAAATTTGATATTTCCAAATCTTTTTGAAAATAATTTACCTAAATTCCCAAAGTCATTTTCTTATCCTGGCATTTATTAATACAACAAGCTTTAAATATGGTTATTTTTTTGATAAAAATAATGTTCATTTTTGGCCCGGTTTCATATGAAACTAAAATGTTAGTTCTGAAACTGATAAATGTCTAACTGATGGATACAAAAGACGCATGCGAATAAAATGTTGGGGATCCAGGGGGTCAGTCTGTGTATCAGGGCAGCAATATACCACGTACGGCGGGGATACCACCTGTTTTGAGATCCAGGCGAATTCCGGTGAAGTTGTGATCATTGACGCCGGCACCGGTATCCGCAGGCTTGGTAAGCGTCTGGTCCAAAGAAAAATTAAGACATGCTATCTGCTTTTGACCCATACCCACTGGGATCACATCATGGGGCTGCCCTTTTTTCATCCTCTGTTTTATCCGAACATAACGGTTCACATCCAGGACCGTACCTTTGCCGGCCTGGCCACAAGAAAGGTTATTGACCGGGTTATGTGCATGCCTTTTTTTCCTGTGGGGTTAAAGGATTACAACGCCGACATCCGGTTTGATTCATCCTTGAACAACCGTTTTTCCATCGGCAGCCTGGATATTGAAACCATTCCCACCTCCCATTCCCAAAACAGCATGGGATACAGGTTTACGGAAAATGGGAAAACATTTGTGTTTCTTACGGACAATGAACTGGGATATACCCATTCCCATGGCAAAAGCGTTGAAGAATACATTGATTTCTCAAAGGATGCGGATGTACTGTTTCATGACACCGAGTACACGGATGATGAATACTTGAATAAAACCGGATGGGGTCACTCTTGTCTGTCCGATGTTCTGGATTTAAGCGCTAGGGCATCAGTGGGGCAGCTGGGCCTGATCCATATCAACCAGGACAGAACCGATGACCAGGTGGATGCCATGGTTGAGCAGTGCCGCCGGTTTTTCAATGATAATCACCTTTCCACCTCCTGTTATGCCGTTTCTGCGGATTTTGAAATTTTTTTATAGGCCTTATGTGAAACCGTATGTTACGCGCATTATTAATTTTTTTACGCTTTTTGGCTTCAAGTCTTCAGCGTTTTTTTCCAAAAAACTGGGAATTCGTCAAGAATTTTGCCCATCCACGGGTGGTTGCCATGCTCTTTTTCGGGTTCAGCGCAGGGCTTCCCATTCTCCTGATTTTTTCCTCCCTCTCCCTTTGGCTTCGTGAGGCAGGGGTCCAGCGTTCGGCTGTCACTTTTTTTTCCTGGGCAGCCCTGGGGTATTCCTTTAAATTTATCTGGGCGCCGTTGGTGGATCAGATGCCCATTCCGGTGATGAGCCGGAGACTTGGCCGGCGCCGGGCCTGGATACTTCTGGCCCAGATCTGCATTGCCGCATCCATTTTTGCCATGTCCATGATTGATCCGGCAAAGGCAGGGAACTGTTTATATTTGATGGCCCTGGCAGCTGTGGGCTTAGGCTTTTCTTCGGCCACCCAGGACATTGCCATTGATGCCTACCGCATTGAATCGGCCGGCGAAAGTCTCCAGGCCCTGATGGCTTCTGTGTATATTGCCGGATACCGGATCGGGATGCTGGCCGCAGGTGCCGGTGCCCTGTTTCTGGCCCAGATCAAAGGTTCAACCTTGGGTGCTTATGATTATACGGCCTGGCGCACGGCCTACCAGATCATGGCCGGACTGATGGCCATTGGTATGATTACGGTCTTTGTGATTAAAGAACCTGAAGTTACGGTCAAAGAAACAAATCATGCTCGGACCACGGATCATGCCCGGTTTTTCGTTCTTTTTTTAGTTTCTGCGGCGGCTTTTGTGGGATGGTTCTATTTTTCATCCGGGATTGTATCAACGTTAAAAGAGCAGGTGATTTTTGTCGTAAAAAATTCTTCTGCAGCCGGATTTATAATTGAAACTGCGAGACTTGCCGGCGGGATCTGCGCTGGGCTTCTGGCCGCAAGGGTGATGGTAGCCCTGAAGGTGGCGGACATGGAGATGATCCGGTCCGCCTATGTTGAACCTGTAGCGGATTTTTTCTCCCGGTACGGCTTAAGTTTGGCCTGGCTGCTTCTTTCGCTCATTGGCCTGTACCGGATTTCGGACATTGTTTTAGGTGTTATTTCCAATGTCTTTTACCAGGATATGGGATTTTCAAAAATTCACATCGCAAGCATCGTAAAAACATTTGGACTGTTCATGACCATTGCCGGCGGTTTTCTGGGGGGCACCCTGTCCATCCAGTTCGGCGTGATGCGCATTCTTTTTGCCGGGGCATTGCTGTCAGCGCTTACAAACCTTTTGTTTGTACTCATGGCCTGGACCGGTCCGGTCCTGCCCATGCTCTACCTTGTGATTTCCGCGGACAATCTGGCCGGCGGCCTGGCCGGCGCTGCTTTTGTGGCCTTTTTATCCAGTCTGACCAATGTCCGGTTTACCGCCATTCAATATGCCGTATTTTCGTCATTAATGACCCTTGTGCCAAAGGTGTTTTCCGGATATTCCGGGGCCATGGTGGACGAACTGGGATACCCTGTATTTTTCACAGTGACTGCTGTGATGGGTATCCCAGTTCTGATTTTAATCCTGATCTGCGGGGTTAAACTGCAAATCAACGAAACAAAAAGTCAAATCAACCTTTAAGGCAGGGTTTGCGTGCTGCAGTCACCTCGTCCAGCCGGGTCACCTTAGGAAGATAGGGCGCTGATTTCAATTTATCCGGGTCTGAAGCGGCCTCTTTAACAATGGCTTTTACCGCCTCAATGAACTGGTCAATGTCATCTTTGGATTCGGTTTCAGTGGGCTCCACCATAAAGGCGGCATTCACCACCAGGGGGAAATATACCGTGGGGGGATGAAATCCGTAATCCAAAAGACGTTTGGCCATATCCATGGTGCTGATATGGTACTCCTGAACGCCTTTGTCGGTAAACACACATTCGTGCATGCAGGGCCTGTCATAGGGCAGGTCCAGGGTGGTTTTAAGGCTTTCCTTAATGTAGTTGGCATTGAGTACGGCGAGTTGGGACGCACGCTTCAGGCCGTCGCCTCCCATGGATAGAATATAGGCAAAGGCCTTGACCATGACGCCGAAATGGCCATAGAAGGTGTGCATCCGACCGATGCTATCGGGGCAATTTGTAATAAAGGAATAGGTATCGTTTTCCTTTTGAACCCTTGGCACAGGAAGGAAGGGAATCAGATCTTTAACCACGGCCACCGGTCCGGAACCTGGTCCGCCGCCGCCATGGGGGGTGGAAAAGGTCTTGTGAAGATTTAAATGAAGTACATCAATGCCAAGTTCGCCGGGTTTGATGATCCCCATGACGGCATTCATGTTGGCACCATCGCCATAGACAAGGCCGCCCTTGGCATGGACGATATCACAGACCTCCTTGATGTTGTCCTCAAATAGACCCAGGGTGTTGGGATTAGTGATCATGATGCCGGCGGTATCTTCGTCCATGGCCTCGGCAACCGTGGCGGGCTCCAGGATCCCTTTGGGCCCTGATTTGATATTCACGGACTTATATCCGCAAAGGCTTGCGGACGCGGGATTAGTGCCATGGGCCGTATCCGGGACAAGGATTTTCGAACGCTGCTTTCCCTGTTTGGCGTGCCAGGCATGGATCATGAGCATGCCGGTGAACTCTCCATGAGCCCCGGCCGCCGGCTGCAACGTGACGGCGGGAAACCCCGTGATTTCCCCGAGCAGTTGCTCTAACTCATACATCAGCTTTAAAGCTCCCTGGGAAAATTCATCCCCGGCCAAGGGATGGGCTGCGGCAAATCCTTTGCGGGCTGCCTGAACCTCATTGGTTTTGGGATTATATTTCATGGTGCAGGACCCCAAGGGATACATGCCGGAATCTATACTAAAATTCCATTGGGACAACCGTACAAAATGGCGGACCACATCAAGTTCGGAAAGTTGCGGAAGTTCCGGTGCATCACCGGTAAGTGCCGGATCAAGATCTGCTCTCGGCACATCACTCCTTGGTATGGAGATGCCGCATCTGCCTTCCCGGCTTTTATCCCATAGTTCAGGTTCGTTAAATATAAGGCCTGTTGTGCCTGGCTGTGTCATGATTGCACCTCCTTTGCCAAAAGGTCCATGGCCTGTCTGGACACGGTTTCCGTGGCACAGAAAAGATAATGGTCTGCCATGTCCGGGTAATAGGATTCAAGGGGGACCCCTGCAAACAAATTATGTTTTTCTGCCAATTCCCTTCGCTTGTCCGCAAATCCGGCAGGGGCTTTAACGACAAATTCATTGAAAAAGGCGCTGTTATAAACGGATTCAAACCCGGCACCCACAAGCATGTTTTTCAGGTAAACGGCCTTGTCGTGATTGAGCCGGGCAATTTCCCTGATTCCGTTTTTTCCCGCCGCTGCCATATATACGGCGGCGGTCATGGCGTTGAGTCCGTTATTGGAACATATGTTGGAAGAGGCTTTTTCCCTGCGGATATGCTGCTCTCTGGTGGCCAGGGTCAATACATATCCCCTGCGGCCCTTTGAATCCATGGTTTTTCCCACAAACCTTCCGGGAAGGTTTCTCATCATTTTCCGTGTTCCGGCTAAAAGGCCAAGTCCGGGACCACCAAAGCTTTTGGACATGCCAAGGCTTTGGCCTTCTCCTGCCACAAGATCAGCCCCAAAGTATCCCGGACTTTTCAGCAGCCCATGGGCCAGCGCCTCGGTAAATGAGCTAATAAAGAGGCAATTTTTTTCATCGGCACAGGCCCTGAAACTGCCGAGATCTTCAATGTTTCCCAAAAAGTTAGGGGACTGAACCGCCACCCCTGCAATGCCGTCCATGGCTTTAAAGGCAGCCACATCCGTCAGGCCGTTTTTATCTGCCGGTATTTCAACTATTTCATATCCGGATGGACCTAAATAGGTCTTCATGATATGGCGATGGGCGGGATGAATCAGACTTGATACGGCGATTTTATTTGCTTTTTTTGATTTGCGAAGGGCAATCAGCGCGCATTCTGCCAGGGCGGTACCGCCATCGTAATGGGATGCCGTGGCAATATCCATACCTAAAAGCGCTGTAATCATGGTTTGAAATTCATAGATACCCTGCAAGGTTCCCTGACTTACCTCGGGCTGGTAAGGGGTGTAGGCCGTCATAAATTCGGACCTGGAAATAAGGTAGGGCACAATGGCAGGAATATGGTGGTCGTAGGAACCGGCGCCCATCAGGCATGTATATGATCGGCATGCCGTATTTTGTGAGGCCAGTTCTTCCATTTGGGCATTTAGATCCCATTCGCTTAACGCGTCCGGCAGGTTCAATTCGGTCTTTGTTTTCGCAGAATCGGGTATGGTTTCAAATAGCTGATTCAGATCGGCGTGGCCGGTGACAGCCAGCATCTGGTCGATGTCCTGTCTGGTATGCGGCAGATAACGCATGGCATTTATCCTTTCAGCATCTCAAGGTATGCAGCCTGGTCTTTAAGGCTGTCCATTTCTGACAGATCTTGGGGTTTAATTTTGACAAGCCAACCTTTGTTATAGCAGTCGGTGTTGACAAGCTCCGGTGCATCTTCAAGTTCTGAATTTACCTCAACGATTTCACCTGAAATAGGAAGAAAAATTTCAGATACCGCTTTAACGGACTCCACACTGCCAAATTCGTCCCCCTGGCCAAAGCTGTCACCAATTTCAGGCATTTCCACAAAAACAATTTCGCCAAGCTGGTCCTGGGCATAGTCAGAAATGCCCACACTTACCAGGTCGCCTTCAACCTTTGCCCATTCATGGTCATCGGTGTATTTGACATCTGATGGAAAATTAAGTTCTTCAATGGATTTCATATCGTCTCCTCTTTAATTATTTTCACTGTAAATCAATTTTGTGTTTGGTCTAAGAGTTGCCCAGATGCAAGGCGCAGATGGGTGACTTTTGGGCCAAACATTATTGGAAGTTTTTGATTGAAAGCCTTGCTGTTCTGTCAGGCCGAATGTCGGAAACAAGCCGTACCCCGATTTTGCGTTTGCCTTCAACAAGAGTTAACCGGGTACCCATGTCAAGGGGCTGGTTGACCATGACAAATCCGCAGGCAAGCCCCTTTATTTTAATATCCGGGGGCAGGTTTGGCGTGTTGATGCTGACGATGCTGTCTTCATACCAAAAGATCCCCATGTCAGTTGCACAGGTCAGTACCATGCCGATATCTTCGCCCTGCTCGGTGAGAACCCGGCCGGCATCACCGGCCGGCACCTTTCTTAACGAGTCACCGACAAAGGCATAGGTAAAGGATGGCTGCTCCAGGTTCATCAGGCCCTGGTCCCCTAAAAATGCCTTGGTAAACTGCCGGGTACCAGCTTTAAAGGGCAGGGCAAACTCCCAGGGGTGGTTGATGAAGGGGAAATGTCCAATGTCCTGGTGGGACAGAGGCAGGCATGCACCGGCCCTTAAAGAGTCCCTGGCACCAAGACCGCAGGGTATCAGGCCATAGGGGGAACCTGCATCCAAAAGATTACACCACAATTTTTCAACTTTATCGGGCGCAATGAAAATTTCAAAACCAAATTCACCGGTATACCCGGTTCTTGACAAAATGATAGGGGTACCATCCACAAGGCTTACCCCATTGGGGGCGTCAGGGTCCAGATCGCCTTTGAAAGAGAAGTAGGGCATTTTGTTAAAAACGTTTTCTTTGTCATTAATCAGGCCTGACACGATTTTCAAGGCATTTTTGCCCTGGACATCCAGTTTGGCAAGCTGATCTGATAAATCTTTTATTTCTAAAGATTTTCCGTCACTGTGCAAGACAAGATGCCCGGTAACTGATCCCCCCATACCTGCATTGACACAGACCATGAAGCTGATATCAGAAAATTTATAAACAATGGCATCATCAATGCAATGTCCCTTGGCATCTAAAAACGCGCCGTAAACACAGCGGCCGGATGACAGCTCGCTGATCTGTCTTGTGAAACAAAAATCAAGCAGGGCAGGGGCGTCTTTCCCCTGTACCTGGATACAGTCCATATGGGATGTGTCAAACATACCCGCAGATTTAAGCACGGCAAGGTGCTCATTTTTAACCCCTGTATCATACCATAGCGGCATGTCAAATCCGCCGAAATCAGCCATGTTGGCTCCGGCATTTCTGTGCCATGCATTTAATGGTGTTTTTTTTAGATTATTGGTCATGACAAAATCCCTTTTCTATGATCGAGTTTAAAAAATGTACGGCACTTTCAGATTGTATGATTTGTAAACAACAAAAGTTTCAACGGAATCTATCCCGTGAATTTTTGAAATTTCATTGGTGTAAAA
>JAQYWJ010000279.1 GCA_030145005.1 Desulfobacter sp.
TGGATCGGATTATAGACCAAACCCGGGCCATGCCCGGTATCGTGGAAGTGCTGGTGCATATCAATTCGGATGCGCCGCTGATGGTGGGTGATGATGTGATGTTTCTGGCCGTGGCAGGCGATATCCGGGAACATGTGATTGACGCCTTAACCCTGGCCCTGAACCGGATAAAAACAGAAGCCACAGCCAAAACCCAGGTGTTTGTCTGATTTGGCCGGGCTTTTATAGGGATTGATATGAACGAGTTCACCCATGTTGACGGCCAGGGCCGTGTGAGAATGGTGGATGTGGGGCGAAAGTTCCCCACAAAACGTGTTGCCGTGGCAAAGGGGACGGTTTTCATGTCCACGGACACTCTGACAGCCATTGTCGATGAAAAGGTAAAAAAAGGGAACGTGCTGGAAACAGCACGCATTGCAGGGATCATGGCGGCTAAACAGACCTGGTCTTTGATTCCCATGTGCCATCCGCTGAACATCACCCATGCCCGGGTGGATTTTTTTGACGATAAGGAAAACAGCTGTATTCATATTGAGGCGGAAGTGTCGCTGACCGAAAAAACAGGGGTGGAGATGGAAGCCATGACAGCAGTCAGTGTTGCAGCCCTGACCATTTATGATATGTGCAAGGCCTATGACAAGAGCATGGAAATTTCCAATATTCATCTGGCCTTTAAATCCGGTGGAAAAAGCGGCACGTACACGGCCCCTGAAACATCCTTATGATCGATTTTGCTCATATGACCATGAGCACGGATAATCCGGCCTGTTTAGGGGCAGGGTTTGTGCTTGGCCTGTTAACGGCCATAGTCCTTGTTAAACTGGGCATGCATTTTTTTTCAGGCCGGTTCAAGGCGTTGTCCGACAGGGCGCTTTATGAAAATCCCCGGCAGTTTATGGACATGGCCCAGTCCCATTTCAGTGGTTATGTCCGGGAAGCCCATCAGGATTTCAAGGTTAAAGAGGAAGCCTTCACCCGGGCCGTTGACCCGGTACGCCGCATGCTGGACCGGTATGAACAGCTCTTACTTTATCTGTTGCTGATACTGATCCTTGCCGGGACCTTGGGGTGCGGGGATCGGAAAAAAGTGGAACACCCCCGGGAAAATCCGTTGGTGAAGGTGGCTGAGTCAGACCTGCCCGAATTTACGGATACGTTGTTCCTGCAGGACCTTGGGGTCGCCATTGACCAGAGCCTTGTCTATTTTAAACGGGTGCCGGCAACCCGGACCTATGATTATGGCCAGGACATGTACAATGCCTCTCATATGATCTCTTCCCTTGAAACCTTTAAGGCGTTTCTTGAAACCAAGCCGTCGGCCAAAGACCTGAACCGGTTTATCCGGGAAACGTATACGGTGTACAAAAGTATAGGCGGCTCCAATAAAGATGTGCTTTTTACCGGCTATTTTGAACCCACCTATCCGGGCAGTCGCACCCCGGGTCCGGAATATCCCTGGCCGGTCTACTCCATGCCCGATGATCTGTTCCAGATTGATCTGTCGGCGTTCTCCGATGCATATAAAGGGCATAAAAGGCTCATGGCGCGTGTTGATCCAAAGTCCCGCAGGGTTAGACCCTACTACACCCGGGAGCAGATCAACAATCAGTTGGATTTTGCACAAAAAGCCCGGCCTGTGGTCTGGCTGGCCAACCGTATTGACCGTTTTTTTCTGGAGATTCAGGGATCGGGCAGGGTGGCGCTTCCCCATGGAGAAATTGCGCGCCTGCACTATGCCGGGGTTAATGGCCGTAAATACAGTGCGGTGGGCAAATATCTCATTGATAAAAACGAAGTACCAAAAGAGAAGATGTCCATGCAGGCCATACGCAAATGGCTCACCGCCCACCCGGACCGCATGGACGAGGTGCTTTTTATCAATGACAGCTTTGTGTTTTTCAAGGAAGGCAATGGCGGCCCCTTTGGTTGCATCAATGTTGCCGTAACGCCTGTACGCTCCATTGCCACGGACACCAAACTTTTTCCCAAAGGCGGACTGGCCTTTATCCAGACGGCGCTGCCTGCTAGCATAGGCCAGCCAAAAGAGGCATGGCCCAGGGCGTCTTTGTTTGTGCTTAACCAGGATACCGGTGGTGCCATCAAGGGGCCGGGCCGGGTGGATCTGTTCTGCGGGGCCGGTGACTGGGCTGATTACACTGCGGGTCACATGGTGGCCAGGGGGCAGCTTTATTTTCTCGTTCTTACCCCAACGAACTGAGAGCCTGTTTAAAATATAGATGAATCAGCTGCAATCACATGAGATTTCGCTTCGATCCTCTAATTTTTAAACAGGCTCTGAAGATCAACAAAAATTAACGGTCTTTTAAAAACAGGCTGTGATACTCATCCTCGGATATGTGTTTTTTTAAGTATGCGTTGACCCAATCATAAATATCTTCAAGTTCCTGGTCGGAAAGCCTGGGCAGAAGGGTTTTCATAAAGGCGTCTTCACTGAATTTCTGCAGATAGAACATGATGGTCTCCTCATCGCTTGCCCTGTCCATGCCAAAGGCTGCAATGCCTTTATATTCTTGAATAAATTGGTGGGTGTCTTTTTTTTTCATAGGCTTTGAGTTACCTCTTATCATTATACTTTTCCCCCTGGTGAATGGCCTCAGTCGGCGTACCGGCCGCAACCACTTTATACCCAAAACTTTGAAGCATTAATGTGGTGTTTCGCTTGGTGTCACTTTAATATCAAAGCATTATAAAAAGGCAATACCACAAAACTCGCCTTTAAAGTCAATTTTAATGAAATAAGCATATTTATTTCTCGTTTAAAATCCTGCTGTTGTTTTTAACAAAAAATATGCCAAGTTTTGATTTGGCTATAAAAAAAGGTTTGTGAGTGAGTTTTGCGGTACTGCATAAAAAGAT
>JAQYWJ010000280.1 GCA_030145005.1 Desulfobacter sp.
AATTTGCATCTTAAGTACTTGTGCCTAACTTGAAACAGAGATGTCATAGCTATAAATGGGGATAGCGGTGAAAGTCAAGTGCTAAATGGTAATTTAAGCCAAAGAACTAAATAATATGACATTGACTTCTTTTGCTATTGTGAGCCTGAAAAATAAAGTTTGGCAGATCAAATCAAGAGATATCTGGTGAGGACTACCTGTCAGACAGGCTCCGTTTTTCGGATGTAAGACACCTCAGAGTTTCCCTGTTAGTCCACCTTTTTTAATTTCCAAAGAAAGAAGAAGGAAGAGTCAGGTCTTGAATTATAAGGTTTTTTTTGATTGAAATAATAATTCAAGACTTGGCCCATACCGGACACTACAGCATAAATATCGCCCGGTTCCCCGGACTACAGCCCGGGGAACCGGGGCGGACCATCAGGTTGAACGGATCCTGAACCGCCACGCCACGGCATCTAATTTACAGGTATCTGAGCAATCACCGCATTGCACACAATTGCTCTCGGAGGGTCGTGTTTCCATGGCACACTTCTTGAGACATTGATCGCAGGATGTACACTTTTCATTCCTTGTAAACCGAAACAGGGAAAACCGTGACAGCAGCTCCAAAGCCCCCCCCGTAGGGCAAAAAAACCGGCACCAAAACATGGAAATAAATATACTGAGTCCCAAAGCGATCAAAATGGCCATAATTTTATAAATCCAGATGGGGTCGGCATGTTCAAAGGTCAGGCCCACGGATTTAAAAAATTCACCGGTCCGGATAGGGATGGCCCAGCGGGGATTGTTGGCCACGAAAAAAAGATACAAGGAAAGGGCCAGGACGATGTACTTCCCGACTCTAAAGAGGCTCGATGCAATTCCGTTGATTTTATTTTTAAAAAATGCGCCCATGGACAGAATCTCTGAAACCAGGCCGCCAGGACAGACCCATCCGCAAAAGACACGGCCGAACAGAACAGCGGAAAGCCCGATCAGTATCCATCCCCACATCCACAGATTTCGACCCGGGCATTGGATTACGGGGCAGTTACCGCACCCAATGTAAGGCACGGCAAAGGGGCAGCGAAAAATGCCGTAAAAAGACCATTCACCAATGATCCCTAAAGATACCAATTGTACCAGACGCCGTTGCCGGTTTCCAAGCCACTGCTTAAACATCCATCACCCCGTATTTTCTGGTCAGTCGTTCACCTTCTTCTGTCTGGGCAGGGATAAATCCCGCCTGGTGGAACCAGGCCTGGCCCTTGTCCGACAAAATAAAATCCACAAAGGCTTCTGCAAGCGCCCTGTTTTTGGCCCATTTCATTATGCCAATGGTAAAAGGAACAGGGGCCGGGGGGATAAAGGCCTCGGGTATGGGCAGGGTATCCAACTTGCCCCTAAACTGGGGCAGATGGGTGATACGCTTTTCAATTACGGCAGCATCCGCTTTCCCCTTAACCAGATCGGTGACGGCTGTCTGAACGCAGTCTCCCACGAACACGGCATTGGCTCTTGCCTTGTCTTCAACCCCGGCTTTTTTTAAAATGATCATGGCGGCCTTGCCGCCTGGAGGAGAGGCCTCCGGTGCCAGGATGGTTTTGACACCGGTTTTTCCCATATCCTTAATGGATTCTATTCCGGCAGGATTTCCCCTGGGGGTAGCCACCACATATCTCGTAAAGCACAGGGGCTTGAACCAGAGCATCTTACCCTGAGCCCTTAGTTTTTTGGCCAGTTCCAGAACCCGCGGGCCAAAAACCTCGGTCCTGGCACTCCCGGTCAACAGAGATTTTCCCAGAGCACCGGCAAAGGCGCCGGTATAAGCAATGGAGGCTTTGGTGAGTTTTTCAAATTCATGGTTTGCCGGTTGAAAGGCCTCGGCAAGGCCGCCGCAGGACCAGACTTGAAGGGATTCTTTGGCATAGGTCTGGGAAAACCCCGGTGAAGCGGCAGCAAGCCCCGCTCCCAATGCAAGTCCCCCTGTTTTTAAAAATCTACGACGGCTTAACCCGTTCTTTTCCATTTATACGGATCCTTTCCGGGTATCCCCCGAGCATCGGCCCTGCATTGCTTACAGGATTTAAATACGCTCAAATAAGGTGAGCATTTAGAATGAATCGTTTTCATCATGGGCATGGTCGGAGCGTTCCGGTCAGCAAACGCACCGCTGGGGATCAGGGGCATGGGATTGAACACCTTGGCCCCCAGTCGCGCAGCAGTCCTGGCCACCTCTGGGATGTGGTCATGGTTGATATCCGGAATAACCACGCTGTTAACCTTTACCATCATGCCGCTTTGAACCGCCATCTCAATGCCTGTGAACTGACGGTCCATGAGAAGGGCTGCGGCGTCTTCGCCATGAAGCCTGTCGGATCCATTGTCGATCCATTCATGAATTTTTGCACCGATCAACGCTTCCACAGCATTGATTGTCACGGACAAAAAACTGAGGCCTAGCTGTTTGAGTTTTTCCATGGAATCCGGCAGATTCAACCCATTGGTGCACATGCAAAGCCGTGCATTGGGAAACCTGCGCCGGATAAGGGCCATGGTTTCAAAAGTTTCGTTATTGGCCAGGGGATCACCAGGTCCGGCAATCCCCACAATGGAACGATGGCCCCAGGTATCCAGAAAACCCAATACCTGATCGATTGTTTCGGAGGGCTCCATGATGCGCTCACAGGTCCCGGGCCGCCCTCTTTCGGCAGGTAAAATCCCCACACGACGCTCACAATAGAAGCATCGGATATTGCACCGGTGGGCCACAGGCAGATGAATCCGGGCGATGCAATGGTGCATTCGATCATTCATGCAGGGATGATCTATCAAAGAGGGGGATGTTGAAATCATAATATAGTCACCCTTTCAA
>JAQYWJ010000281.1 GCA_030145005.1 Desulfobacter sp.
TATTTGCTTAAAAAGGGGTTAACAAGGAAGGGCCTTTTAAGCATTTTTTCATACAGGCTAATATAGCTTTCAGCACAGCGGCTGTGGTTGAATTCCGTGACAGACTCAATCATGATCCGCCGGATCTGGACTTCCCTTTCATCCGGATTAAGGGCAAAAAAGTCCATGGCCCGGTCCACAGCCCAACTCAGCCCCTGGACATCGTATCCGGTAAAAATAAAACCGTTGCCGCCGGCGTTTTCCAGGTCAAGGGGTCTTACCGTGTCATGGAGACCGCCGGTGTCAAATACAATGGGCAGGGTGCCGTAAATGGCCCCGATGATCTGGGGAAGGCCGCAGGGTTCAAAGGAAGAGGGCATAAAAACAAAATCACTTCCGGCAAATGCCTGGTGGGAAAGTTGTTCATCAAAACTCAAAACGCCTATTCGATGCCTTAAATCGTGGAATCCGGCAATATCTTTAAAGTGCTTATAATATTCTCCGTCTGCCACGGAGACGATCTGAATCCCGGTCTCCCAGTAGCGTGATATGGTCTCGTACATGATCTGGGCCAGCAGTTGGCATCCTTTTTGGACCGGGTCCAGACGGGAAGGCCAGAAAAACAAAGGCGCATCCGGATTTTGTTCAAGGCCAACGGTTTCCTGGAGAAAGGCCTTGTTTTTCTGTTTCATCCTGCGGTGATTTTTCGGCCCATAATTAAACCGGATCATTTCATCCACTGCCGGGTTAAATTCCGGTTCCGGCGCATTCAAAATACCCGTAGCACAGCCGGCCTCCCATTTGTGGGTAAGTTCGGCCTGAAGCTCGGGTTCCACAAAAGGATGTCGATTTTCAACGATCTCCTGCAAAAATGCCGGACTGACCGTATTAACATAATGGGCTGAAAACACGCCTGAGCAAAGAAAATCCACCCGGTTAAATTCCCGGCTTTCCTCATAACTTTCAGGCAGCCGTTTAAAATAAAGCCATTGCCAGAAGGAAGCAGCATCAATCCCCCGATCCTCTATCTCGGCCAGGGTGGAAGTCATGGTATGGATATTGTGAATGGAAAACAGGCAGGGAATTCCATACTGCCTTGCCATGGCCGGGATCAGGCCTGTCATCCAGTCGTTGCAGTGGATAATGTCCGGTTTTACCCTGGGGATGATGTTATTGATCACCTCCCGCTGAAATGCCAGGGACACCTTCAGATTTGTCTTATAACTACCGGAATATACTTTTTCTTTATAAAGAAACGCCCGGTCCACGGCAAAATGAATCCGCTCCTCGTTCAGGCATTGTCTGACTTTTTCCACCTCACGGTCATGCTTTTCGGTAGAATAATCATGATAGATGGAACGGTAATCAGGTATGGCTACGTGGACATCGCAGTTCAGATCAAACAGGGCACTGATCAGGGCCGCTGAAACATCAGCCAGGCCGCCGGCCTTGGCGGAATAGCCTGTGCATGATCCCATTTCTTCCGGCAGATAAGTCACCTCCGGGGTGACAATAAGAATTCTTGGTCTATAAGGCATAAGCACCTTCCCTCCATTATCTTTATTCGTTCGGCCATTATAACCGTCACGGACCGGCCTGGATTGGCAAAAGCGTCCTTCACAACAAATATTGAAACTTTAAACCCGGCTTTAACCAAAGTCTCAGATAAAACTTGAATGAAAGCCTTGGCCCTGTTCTCTATTCAATAATTCAATTACTGCATCTTTTGTGCCTGCATAAGACCAGTAACCCTATCCTCTTGGTACACAAGGCATGGACAGTTATACTCCCCTTTAAATTTGGTTCAGAAATTTTTAAATCTTTGCCAATTATCTTTTCAGAATGTAAAAAAATCAGACATCAATCCTTTGGTATTTTCACAACCTGGAGCTTGCATCCCATTTTGCTGATGGACAAAAATAAGCCTTGCTGATATGAAAACCTATTGGGTCGATAACCTCAGTGAGAAATGCGACATGATGAACAGGACCAGTATCGAGGACCGCGACCGGCGCCTCATGAAAAAATTCCGAAATATTGTCGAGGAGAAGAAGCAGCTCAAGCAGCAGGCTCCTCAAAGACGCTCATGGTCCGTCTTCAAGCCGGCAGGATTCATCATGGCGGCAAGCATCATGGTGGCAAGTATCATGTTCATGGTCTACCACATGATTCCCGAACGCGTGCCGACGCCCCCCTCATCCACCCCGGAAAAATTTGAGACCGCCTCCCCCAAAAATCCTGCGTCCATGGCTCAATACACATTAACTGATGTTGAAAAACCGGATCTCACCAATGAAAAACCGGCCCAAGTACTCCTGTCTGAAACGGCCCCTGTTTTGCCGGCAGAAGAAGTGCCACCGCATTCCGAAGTTGTACAGCCCCCGGAAGCAGCACCCATAAAGACACCTCCAGAAATCGTCAGCACCCCCGATGTGATCATCCACGAACTGGTTATCTGCCGCAGCATCAAAAACAGGCAATATATATCTCCGGGGCACCGTTTTTCCATGAAAAACGGTGCAAAACCAGTGGTCTGGACATGGATGAACATCCTGACCGACAAGCCACCCCAAAACCTGAGCCACATCTATTACCTTAACGGCGAGAGGTACTGCCGGGTCATTCTCCCGGTCCCCTACCCCAGGACCCGAACCTGGAGCAACGTGACATTGAACAGACCCGAGCATGCCGGATCATGGCGTGTGGACGTTGTCAACAGTAGCGGGCAGGTAATCGCAAGAGCCGATTTCACCGTTGAGATCTGACAGATTCTTTCATCCTTTGATCCCCTCCCCGCTTCTACTATTATGTGGGGTGCAACCCTTGCCGGTAAATGCGTTGACTACTTTTGTTCTTGGT
>JAQYWJ010000053.1 GCA_030145005.1 Desulfobacter sp.
CTTTAATTATGAAAAACGGCTGAAGTATTACGGTGCGCTATGGGGCGGTGTTGCCCTGACCGTCATTACCTTTTTCATCCTTGTAAAAGGGGCCAAAGGGGCCACGTTCATGGATCCACAGATGGTGACATGGATAAAAAGCCACTCGTTTACTATCATGGGCGGTATTTTCATAATCTCAGCCATCATCCTTCAAATTCTTATCAGCGCATTCAAAATAAATATTCTTAAACCCATTGTCCTTGTGGGTACGTTTGCTCTGGCCATGGCTTTTGCAGCCAACGATCTTGTCAATTTTATCGGTGTCCCCCTGGCAGGCCTGAATGCCTTCAAAACAGCTCTGGCCTCATCTGATCCCTTGAACATCACCATGGGGGCACTGGGGGGAAAAGTTCACACCCAGACCTTTATTATGCTCATTGCAGGCACCATCATGGTGGTAACCCTGTGGGTATCACGCAAGGCAAGAACAGTAAGCGAAACAGAAATCAGCCTGGGCCAGCAGGATGAAGGCATGGAGCGGTTTGAATCTGTCTGGCTTTCCAGACGCATCGTCAACCTGTTCCACAGCCTGTTTACCTCTGTCAAAGCCATCTCACCGCCCGTCATCGGCAGAATTGTGGCCAGAAGAATCAGCCCGATTCCCGAAGACGCCTATGTCGGGGGAAGGAAAAAACCATCCTTTGATCTGCTGCGTGCCTCTGTGAATCTGATGGTGGCATCTGCCGTGGTCTCCATGGCCACATCCTTGAAACTGCCTTTGTCCACCACCTATGTGACGTTTATGGTCGCCATGGGTTCTTCCTTTTCCGACCAGGCATGGGGCAGGGAAAGCGCCGTATACCGTGTCACCGGCGTTTTAACAGTAATAGGTGGCTGGTTTATGACCGCCCTTATTGCCTTTGTGGCCGCCTTTATCTGCGGCAATATCATCTATCATTTCAAAATGTACGGCGTGGTCTGCCTGATGATTTTTGTATTTTTAATGATCCGCAGAAACAAAAAGTACCATGAAGGCCATGAAAAGACCAAAGAGGAGATCACCATTTACCATCTTGAAGAGGTGGAAGATTTCCAGTCTTCTGTTTCAGCAACTTTTGACCACATTGCCCTTCATCTTCAAGGCATAAGACTCTCTTTAGGGACTGCGTTTGATGCGCTGTTTCAAGAGGATTTGGACACCTTAAGGGCGCATCGCAGGAAGGTCAAGCAGTTCCAGGTGCACAGCAATATCATCATTGCAAATATTTTTAAAGTGTTACGGCTCCTGCAGCGTGGGGATCACAAGGGGTCGTTCAACTATTACCAGATTATCAGGCGCCTTCAAAAACTTAACGACGGATACAGGGACATAGTGATCAGATCCACCAGGCATGTGGCCAACCGGCACAAGGGGCTTTTACCGGCCCAGATTGAGGAACTCAAGGAGATCAAAACAGAAATTCTTTACATTCTTGAGCAGGTGGAAATCGCATTCAATAAAAAGGATATCGTGGACTGCAACCACATCGGTGCAAGGTTCCACTATCTTAGGGACCTTGTGGATGAATACAATGCCAATCAGATTGTAAGGATCAGGGAAGAGTCCTCAAAGACACGTCTGAGCATCATGTACTACGCCATTTCCGGCAATTGCGTCATGATGGCTAAACAGACTATCAAACTGCTTGAAATATTTAATGAGGCCCTGCCCTCAAAAGACGGTACCAATGCCTGCAGAGGCCAGCACATGGATTGATCCTTTTTCATTGAATCAGGAATGCGGCAAAATTGTTTTTCTAGAAATCGAACTTAAACCGGATTAAGGCTTCTGTTTTTTCACCATCAGAACAAAATCCCATAGCAGCCCGCCCGCCTAAAAAATCGTTCACAGGGCGGCTTGAAATGTCACATTCCACTTCATGATCTATAAGATGAAACGTGGAAGAAAAGTCAATAATATTTAACCGTGAGTTAAATTCAAGCACCGGAGACATATTATGATCAAGTTCGCCTGAAAAGGATACGGTCTTGAACGATTTCTTTTCACCATTTTCTGTCTGGGGAATGGTTTTGTCCAAAGCTGAAGCGCTATTGCTAATTGTTTTGCTGTATTCAAACCGGAAGTTGCGAATCAAACGCTGTCGGTACTGATTCAAATTTTTAACGATTCGGGTATCTTTAAATAATTGAGCGGCAGCGGACAAGGCTATTTTTTTTGCTGAAGAATTTTGTTCAGAGGTTTGCCCCCTTGCCAAAGGCGTCGGGTCAGGCGCAGGCCATGAAGAAGGGATAGGGTCTGCTCCGGTTGAGTAACCGGTCAGGGTGATCAAAAGTATCAAAGCCATCGTCAAGATTTTAAAAATGCTGTTTAAGGAGTTCATAAATCCTCCTCTTGCTTGGTCGGGCGGCCTTTATACGTTTAATCCGGGCCGACCGTGTTTAAATTTTCCATTAGTCCTCGCATGAACTGATTCAAAATTGGATTCCCGGGTCCTTAAAGGGAGAAGGGGTAATACAATAGTGGTATATAATCCAATATCTTCGCCAATTTCAAAAATGGATTAAAACTACTTAAATCTTGAAATATAACCTATTGATTTTATTTGATCTAAAAATTATTTTTTGAATAAAAACCATAAAAAATGTAATTTGGCGAAGATATTAATAATCCTATTATACCTTTTTTAGATTAAAATTCAAGGGCGTTGGAAGTTGGCCAACGCAAAAGCAAAAGCGGCCCGTTCCTATAATCAGGAAAGGGCCGCTTTAATTTACATCACAAAACGGATGTCAGCTAAGGAAAAACCTTCACTTACATCTTGGAACCTTCTGCATGGCTCTGCAGTTTTACTTCAACCTTTTCGGTCAGGCTGGCATAGTATTTTCTGAGGATAACCAGAACTTCTTCACGGCCAAAGTGATCAACAACAGGTTCGTTGTTGGACAGGGCGTGACGCAGTTTGGTACCGGAGAGGATAACACGGTCGTCTTTGCCATGGGGGCAGGTTCTCATGGAAGCCATGCCGTCGCATTTCTTGCAGTAGAAGGTCCAGTCAATTTTCAGCGGTTCGCACAGCAGGCGTTTTCCGTCGTCTTCGGGCATGGGGATGGCATCAAAGATTTCCTGTGCTTCAAACAGGGTGTAGAAGTCACCAACGCCGGCATGGTCACGACCGATGATCATTCTGTTAACACCGTAGTTCTGACGGAATGTGGCATGCAGCAGGCCTTCACGGGGACCGGCATATCTCATGTCAAGGGGATATCCGCCGTTAATAACGTGCTCGGGTACGAAGTAATCCTGGATCAGACGATCGATACATTCGATACGTACGTCTGCGGGGATGTCGCCGGGTTTCAGGTTACCGATCAAAGAATGGATCAGAACGCCGTCGCATACGTCAAGTGCGATCTTGCACAGATGCTCATGGGACCTGTGCATGGGATTTCTCAGCTGCATGGAAGCAACATTGGCCCAGCCTTTTTCGTCCATGATAGCGCGGGTTTCTTTGGGGGTCAGGTAAACGCCTTTGAACTTCTCGGGGAATTCACCTTCGGAGAGAACTTTTACAGGACCTGCCAGGCAGAATTCTTTTCTGGCCATAACCATCTGAACGCCGGGATGGTCTTCCATGGCGATTTTCCAGAATACGTCATCTTCAGACTCTTCGCCATGACCTTTGTAGACTTTCTCACATTCCCATTTTTTCTCGTCTTCGGTCATTTCGAATTTTTCTTCGACCTTCATGGTGGCATAGATTTCACCCTCGTTTTCCAGGGTAATTTCATCGCCAACATTGATTTCTGCAGCATCAGCAGCAGCAGCATCAAGCATAACGGGAACCGGCCAGAAAGTGCCGTCAGCCAGCAGGAAGTCTTCGCAGACGCTTTTCCAGTCAGCTTTGGTGATGAAGCCGTTCAGCGGAGAAAAACCGCCGATACCCAGCATGATCAGGTCGCCTTTAACCTGGGAAGAAATTTCAATTTTCTTCAGACCTGCGGCTTTTTTCAGTTCAGCTTCCAGTTCTGCGCCTTCAAGCTTGCAGCATACAAGACCTTTCCCGCCATGGGGTGCAACTAATTTAGACATTTACGTCATTCTCCTTATCTGTGGTTAACTACCATTATAGGTGTCAGATGCCTTGACCCGGCACCTGACTTCAATTTTATTTAAAAATCTCTTAAGATTTAATGATGATTCGCTGATTTGTCAAGAATTATATTTGCTTAACTTTAACAGTTCTCCCACCTCATCCATGGATACTGCATGGGCATGGGCTTCAAGCTCGGGCTGCTTAAATGCAACAAACCAGGTTCCGGCCGATTCAGCCGCTTTTTTATCGTAAATGGAATCCCCAATGAACACAATCTGCCGGGGCAGCAGCGAGTACGCCCCCATAATTTTTTCAAGCTGATCAGGGAAGGGTTTGGGATTGGGCACATCAGATGCCGTGACGACAATATCAAATGATTTTCTCAGCTTATGTTCAATAAGTACTTTTCCCATGGTATTTGTTCGGTTTGTGGCCACACCGCGCACCAGACCTGCCTGCTTTATGGCATCAAGCAACTCAATCAGGCCAGGTTCCATCATCATCAAAGGGATCACGCTTGCATAGCCAATGCTTTTAATCATGTCGTATACAGGCCGGTGGTCATCCATCTCCGGAAAAAGATATTCAACAGCAGCCGTTACCGTCATCATATGAATATTTATAAACTGCTCATCGTCAAGGAACGGTTTATTAAAACCGGCCAGGAGATCATTGTAAAATTTACGGTTGGCAAAGGCCGTATCAAACATGACACCGTCGCAGTCAAACACAACGGCCTTAATTACTGCTGTATTCATTCTGTTAAATTCCTTGGGGCTGTTCATTCTTTCCATGTATCCATAAATCACTCTTTTCCATAGGCTCTGCCTTTTCAAAAATGGCATATACCCTGATTCTCAAATGCGATTTATTGGGGTTGTCTGTTGTCAGTGTAATAAAATCATAAATATCCGCAGGATGATCGGAATAACAGGAAACCCTGACCTGCCAGTTTTTTTCCCCCTGACCGGGTTTGATCAGCTCAGCCTTTATCTGCTTATTATACCTAAGCTTCATTCCAAGGATCTTTAATTCATCCACCTGTATCGGTTCAATTGTGACCACTTCACTTAAGGCCTGGCCGGGAGCCCCGATGAGGTTCACAGTGCTGGGACTGATTTTGATAATCTCTTTAATTTTGCCGGTAATTTTTAAATAAAATTTTTTGTTCTCAGGATCATCGGTTTTAACCAAAATATTTTTAATCAACTCACGTCCGCCATACCCTGCGGTCTTAACGCCAATGGTGATTTTTCCTTCCCCACCCGGGGGAATCTGCCTGTCATAGGCTTTTTTGTCACAGCCTCAAGGAGGCCGAACACCGGTAATGTTCAGGGGGGCATCCCCCTGGTTTTTTATTATAAAATCATGGGTTAAAAGCTCTCCTTCAAGCACAGGCTCAAACTCAAAAGAGGGGGCCACCGGCACGGCGATAGGACCAGCCCAGACATACGCCGGTCCCGCAAAGATAACCAGAAATGCAGAAATGATTATAAAATTAACGTATTTCATTTTTTTTCATCCATCATTTTTTGCCAACAAATAGAGAAAATAGCCTATTCAACCCTTAAATTCAAGGGTGCCCATTAATTGCAGATAAAAATCAGGATTACCAATTGGTCAGGTTCAAAAATTTCAGACAAGGCGTTCGGTCTGTTCAGCAACTAGAGAAAAGGATTTCATTGACCTGACGGCAAAGCAAATTATCCATATCCAGAATCGTGTTGTCAATGCGCCGGACCGGAACCATTCCCATGAGTGCATTGGTCACAAACACGTACGGCAGTGCGCAAAACGTTTCAACATCCACAGAAGCCTGGGTTGCAATAAAGCCTTTTTTTGCCATAATCTGCATTACGCACTTAAGCGTTATCCCATTGAGTACATGACTGGAAGCAGGCACGACCATATTTTTTCCATCCAGGGCCAGGATATTGCAGGTATTTGTTTCAGATACAGTGCCGTCTGAATTTAAAATCAGGCATTCATCCGCGCCATGATCAAGAGCAAAGGCACGGGCCAGGTCGTAGAACAGGTAATTCATGGATTTATGGTCTGCCAAAAATGAGTGCCGGGCATGGGGAAAGGTAACCAGATCAAGGCCTTTTTTATCAAGCAGTTCAAGGCGGTGTACATAGGTGCGGATAAAGGCGGCAGCAAATACATGCCGCCCCGGCCGGTCATCCTTTGCCGCCACAAGCTTGACCGCGCAGGTCTTTTGTTCAAACCCATTTTGGGAAATAAGCTGTCCGATAACCGATTCCCAGCAGATATCCGGCAAAGACCCGCCAAACACAGAATGCCAGGACTTTTCCAACCGCCGGATATGTTCAGGCAGTCGAATGGGAATTCCCGCGTCCACCCGGATGGTTTCGAAAAGTCCGGCCCCGTATAAAAAACCTGTGATATCGGCCGGCACCCGGGCAAGGTTCTGGGGGACAAAGCAGCCGTTTACCCAGGCTATGACCGGTTTTTCAATGTTTTGGACCGCCCCTTGTGCAAGGGTATCCATCAGGGTTTTTCCCTTGGCCAGAGTCTCCTCAAACTCTTTTTGGGGATCTGAATCATAGACCACGCCGCCGCCCACGGAAAAATTCAGCCGCCCGTCATGAACCACGGCGGTGCGAATGGCAATGGAGAGATCCATAGTGCCATGGAAGCTTAAGTATCCAATGGAACCGGTATACACATGGCGCTTTACAGGTTCGAGCGCGTCAATAATTTCCATGGCGCGGATCTTGGGGCAACCGGTGATGGAGCCCCCTGGAAAGGCGGCCCGGACCACTGCAGCGCAGGAAACACCCTCTTTCAGGCGACCTTCAACCACAGATACCAGATGAAACACATTGTCATAGGATTCCAGGCGTTTGTGGGCTGTCACCTCCACAGAATCATGTTCTGTGACCCGGGACAGATCATTGCGCATCAGGTCCACAATCATGGTCAGTTCAGCATCATCCTTGGTGCTCAGGGATAAGATTTTCGCGGTTTCCCTGTCCTGTTCAGGTGTGTTCCCACGGGCAATGGTTCCCTTGATAGGCCGTGTCTCAACAGTCTGGTCCTCAACTTTGAGAAAGCGCTCGGGCGACGTGGAGACCACCTGGTGGTCCCCGGCCTGGACAAAGGCGAAAAAGGGGGCGGGATTCTTTTCAAACAACTTTAAAAACAGGGCATAGGCATCACCGCTGAAACCGGTTTCAAAACGCTGTGACAGATTGGCCTGGTAGATATCCCCCTGTCTTAAATGCTCAATAATCTGTGATACGGCTGACAGATATTCCGGTTTGGCAAATGAAGAGACAAGTCCTGTGCCGTCAGCGCAGAAGATGCCGGGCTGCCAGGGTTGTTCAAGCCGATTTACAAAGAATTCTTCCCTGGCCAGGACATCTTTTTGTCCTCTATCCCAGTCAAACACGGGCAGACAAAGCCGGTTTTCACAGGTTTTTCGATCCTGGATCAAAATGACGGACGGGGCATACAGACAGATATCGGGCAAACCGTTGCCCACACAGGTCTTGGGAAGGTCTTCGATTTTGTCTTTTAGATCATAGGCAAAATAGCCGAACAGACCGGCGGTCACAGGCAGTTTGAATGTCTTATCAAAAAAGGAAAGTTTTTTAATCAGGGTATCAACCAGATCAAAAGGGTCCTGTTCTGTTTCATGGCAGACAAAGTCCCCGGCTGAATCTCTAACTTTAATACGGATCGTGTTCCCAGTTCCTTTCATCGTCAGCCAGGGATCGGCGGCAAGGATATGGTACCGGGCACAGTCCAGATCAGATCCGGACAAAAGCACCACCGTGCCCTCCTGCCGGCAAAATCGGGCAGCAGCATGCTCAAATGGCAGATCAAAATTTAAACCCCGGATCACAATGTCGGTGATCCGGGGCAAAAAAAATTTTTCAGGCATTATCTGAGAAAGGGGTTCATCCGCTTTTCATTGGCAATGGTGGTCTCAGGGCCATGTCCGGGATAGACAATGGTATTTTCGTCCAAATTCAGCAATTTGGTCTTAATGGAGGATATCAGGGTGTCATAATCGCCGCCGGGAAGGTCGGTGCGGCCGATTGAGCCCATAAAAAGGGTGTCTCCGACAAACAGGTGACCGGACGTGTAAAGGCTGATGCCCCCGGGTGAGTGTCCCGGGGTGTGAATCACGTCAAAGGTAATATTGCCAAAGGAGATTGTATCGCCGTCCTTGAGATGAATGTCTGCAGGCGGGGAATTTTCCGCCTTAAGACCGAACCTGGCAGCATGACTGGACAGGTCCAAAAGCATGGGTTCATCATCAGGATGAACGGCAATCTGAGCAGCCGTAGCGTCCTTCATTCTCTTGTTTGCCCCAACATGATCAAAATGACCATGGGTATTGATCAGATATTTTACCTTCAGTTCGGCCTCGGCAAGGGCCATGAGTATCCGGTCTGCATCATCACCCGGGTCAATGACAGCGGCCTGTTTTGTATCTTTACACCCTACAATAAAGCAGTTGGCCATAATAGGGCCGACTTCAAGTTTACGTATCATCAAACCATCCTCCTTGTTCTTCACATCATCGTCTATGCCTCATGCTGGGCACGGATCCGGTCCAGTACCCCGTTGATGAACGGCCCGGAATCCCGGGTGCCGAATTTTTTGCCGATTTCAACCGCCTCATTAATGGATACGGATGACGGGATATCCGGCAAATTAAGCATTTCAAACACGGCAATACGCATGATATTTCTGTCCACTGCCGGCATACGGGAGATTTTCCAATTCTTGGCCCATTGGTCCAAAAGCGTGTCTATCTTTTCGCGGTTCTCCAGCACCCCTTCTACAAGTGTTTGAAAAAAAAGACGTGGCGGTTCACTTAAATCTTCCCCGTGCTGTTCAAGGAAGTCATCCATTTGCGGCCCCGAATCGGTTTTACTCAGATCCAAAGCAAACAGGGCCTGCAGGGCCAGTTCTCGGGATTTACGCCTGTCACCCATGTTCTATTCCATAGTCGCGCACAGGTTTGCCATTTCAATGGCGCCCATGGCCACATCAAAGCCCTTGTTACCGGATTTTGTACCGGCACGTTCAATGGCCTGTTCAATGGTTTCAGTGGTGAGAATACCAAACATCACCGGCACTTTGGCCTCAAGACTGACGGCAGCAATACCCTTGGACACTTCGGCACAGACATAATCATAATGGGTGGTGGCCCCGCGGATCACGGCACCTAAACAGATAATGGCGTCATATTTTTTCGAGGCCGCCATTTTAGCTACTGCCAAAGGAATTTCAAAAGCCCCAGGCACCTTAACAATAGCAATATCGCTATCCTGTGCACCGCTTCTGATCAGACCATCCAACGCTCCTGACACAAGCTTGTCCACAATAAAATCATTGAACCTGGCGGCAACAATGCCAAATTTTTTGCCCTTGGCATCTAAATTTGCTTCGATTATCTGAGGCATATTATTTCTTCCCTTTATTATATTTTTTTACGGCACTGTGTTTGGACAAAGACTTGCCCAGATGCAAGGCGCAAGAATATTTGCAACACCAAATAAATTGGCAATCAGGATTGCAAATATTCGCAGCAACGTCGCAGATGGGTGAGTATTTGTCCAAACATTATTTTATATGTAGTAAATGGCCCATCTTGGCCTGCTTGCATTTCAAATACCCCTGATTGTAGGAATTGGGCGCCACTTCAATGGGCACCTGTTCCACAACGCTCAGGCCGTAACCTTCAAGCCCCACCATCTTCTTAGGATTATTAGTGAGCAGACGCATTTTGCGTACGCCCAGATCCACCAGCATCTGGGCACCGACACCGTAATCACGCAAGTCAGCGGAAAATCCAAGTTTTTCATTGGCCTGAACCGTATCCAAACCCTGGCGCTGGTATTCGTAGGCTTTCAATTTATTCACAAGGCCTATACCTCGGCCCTCCTGGCGTAAATACAGAATGACGCCGCAGCCTTCCTCATCCACCATTTTCATGGCCCGGCGGAGCTGATCCTGGCAGTCACAACGCAAAGAAGAAAAAATATCACCTGTCATGCATTCGGAATGCACCCGCACCAGAATATCCTTTTCCGGGTCAATTTCACCCTTAACCAGGGCAATATGGGTAAGATTGTCAATATCATTCTCATAGGCAATGATTCTGAACTCACCGCCCACCCGGGTGGGAATAACGGTTTCAGCAGCCCGTTTTACAAAATTTTCTGTTTTTAACCGGTATTTAACAAGATCCGCCACCGTGCAGATGCCGATGCCGTGCTTTTTAGCAAATTCTTCAAGGGAAGGCATCCGGGCCATGGTACCGTCATCATCCATAATCTCACAGATGACACCCGCCGGCTTCAGACCGGCAAGGCGTGCAAGATCTACAGAGCCTTCGGTCTGGCCGATGCGCACCATAACCCCGCCGTCCCGGGCCCGCAAAGGAAAAATGTGGCCTGGTCTTGCAATGTCCTGGGGTCCGGTCTCATCGTCCACTGCCGTCAAAATAGTGGTGGCCCTATCTGCGGCGGAGATACCTGTGGTCACACCGCGTTTGGCCTCGATGGAGACCGTAAACCCAGTCCCGTACTGGGAAGTATTGTGATCGACCATCATGGGAAGATCGAGCTTATCTGCAATACTTGAATCAAGGGACAGGCAGATGAGCCCCCGGCCATAAGTGGCCATAAAGTTAATGGCTTCCGGAGTTACGGCCTCGGCCGCCATTGTTAGATCCCCTTCGTTCTCCCTGTCCTCGTCATCCACCAGGATGACCATTTTTCCCTTTTTTATATCTTCAATCGCTTGTTCAATGGTTAAATGGGGCATTTTGTTATCCTTTACAAGAATCCGTTCCGGGCAAGAAATGACATACTGATGTCCAAATCGGCATCAGCACCGGCGTCGTTGGCACTTTTTGCGCTTTTTCCCTGCCCTGATAAAAATTTTTTCACATATTTTCCCAGCATATCCGTCTCAATATTGACGCGATCCCCTACGTTTTTAAATCCGATTGTTGTAATCTTTGCGGTATGGGGAATAATACTTACCGAAAAACCGTTTTCCCAACATTGGTTGATGGTCAGGCTGATCCCGTCAATGGCAACAGAGCCTTTTTCTATCATCTCATCAGCCAGGTTTTCCGGCACCTGGATGTCATATATGATGGCATTGCTCCGGGTCTCAATTTTTGAGACCGTACCTGTGCCGTCTATGTGGCCTGATACCAGATGCC
>JAQYWJ010000054.1 GCA_030145005.1 Desulfobacter sp.
GTCTTTTAAGCCGCCCTCGGCGTTACGCCAAAGGACATCAGGAACAATATGATTACATTGGCGTGCCTTGATGGCGACTTAAAATCCGGCGCATCTGTGGCAGATTTAATTCTGACCACGGGCCTTAGCCGTAACTGTGAAGCCCGGATAAAACGAAATTCACGCCGAAATAGGTGAACAGAACCCCTAAAAATCCGATGATGGAAACAATGGCAAGATTTTTTCCGTACCACCCGCGCATCAGCCGTAGATGCAGGAAAATGGCGTAAATAAACCAGGTGATCAAAGACCAGGTCTCTTTAGGATCCCAGGACCAGTATTTACCCCAGGCGGAATTGGCCCAGACAGAGCCTGTGATAATACCGATGGTCAGAAAAAGAAACCCGAAAACGATCATCTGGTAGGTTAATTCATCAATGGTATCCCAGTCCGGCAGTCTTGCAAACAGACGTTTTGCCCCGGGATCTTTGGGTTTGATGAAGTACATAAAGCTGAACCCAAAGGCAAGGGCAAAGCCTGCATACCCCAGAAAACAGGTAATTACATGGGCAATGAGCCAGTTGGACTTAAGTGCGGGGATCAAAGGCGTGATTTTTGACGTGATGGACGGATCAAAGCTGGCATAGGCAATACCCAGAAAGATCAAGGGAGAGACAAATACGCCGATGATGCTTTCCTTGTATTTGAATTCCACAAACACATAAAGGGCGGCGGTAGTCCATGAAAAAAAGACCAGGGACTCATACATATTGGAAAAGGGTGCATGCCCGTATCCCATGTGGTAGGACTCCATCCACCGCAGTAAAATCCCGCAGGTATTGGCCACGAGTCCGATAACAATCACCCAGAATCCAAGCCGGGCAAACGCCTGTTTTTTGAAGGAAAAAGATCCAATATAAAATACCGATGCCAGAGCATAGATAAATGTTGCAGCCGATAAAAGCAGGGATGAATTCATTTGCCTGATACGTCCTTTAATTCCTTTACAAGTTTTTTAACGATCAAATTGGTACTCTGGGCGTTGCGGTTGGCCCGGCCGGCCACCCACACACGGGTACTGCCGGATCCGGCTTGTTCAAGGCCGATGCACACGGACTGATGGGAAACAAAGAAAGTGACCCAACACCCGATAATCATAAGAAGAAAGCCTGTATAAACAAAGGGAACGCCCGGGTCCTTTGTCACTTGAAGGCCGGTGTAATAAGCCTTGTCCCAGGATTTGACCTCAACTGTGAATCTGCCCTTGCGCATTTTATCAAAGGTGGGAAACTTGGTGGGCAAAACAATTTGGACATTCCTGCCATTGGTTGTATCAAGGCGCCCGATAAAAGCCTCACCAAGGTCATGACCGTTGAAGTCATAATGGGGTACAAATCCTTCAAATATAAAATTACCGGCACCAGCCGGCAGTGACACGACACCGCCGTTTTTTATGGTGTGTGTCTCAACTGTTCCGGTTTCACTGTCAATGATTTCAAACAAGGCTTCATCAGGTGTTGTTGCACCGTAGTAAGCCTGGAAGATATTGATGCCCTTGTACCTTAACGGGTGGTTGACCAGAATATCTTCCGTAAAACTTTCCTGGTTGTTTTCAAGGATGGTCAGACTGGATTTAAATTCGTCCGGCGCCCCTGTATCGTAAAATTTAACCTGAAAATCATTGCACCGGACCGTGAACGGCAGCTTTATGGGCAACCGTGTATGGGTATCAAACACGGTATCTGCGGTTTGCCCTTCATCCAGGCGCAAATTGGCCTTAAATCCCAATGCAGACCCGATCAGGGCACCGGCAAGCAGCATAAGCACACTTGCATGGACCACGTAAACCCCAAGGCGGGACCACCGGCCTTTTTCTGCATACAAAATCAGACCTGTTTCACCTGTCTTTTCAATAACTTTACCGGCCCGTCCGGCAAGCACCTGTTTTGCCTGGCGCGCAAAGCGGTCCATGGGAAGGTGACACTCAAACTGCTGTCTGTTTTTAGTTTTTTCAAACCGCCGTGGATTAACTGAAATATTTTTAGGAAAAATAATTTTCCAGGTAACCGAAAGCCGATCAATGGAACAAACAACAATATTGACGCATAATACCACCATGAGCAGCAGAAACCACCAGGCCTGATACATCCTGTCCAGATGAAGCACCTGGATCATATTGTATAGTCCTGGGCCGTAAAGCCTGATATAGGCTTCGGGACTTCCGTTCTGCAAAAGCACAGTCCCAATGATTGAGGTTAAGGCTAAAAGCACCAGGGTATAAACAGTGAGTTTCACCGAGGCAAAAAACATCCAGATCTGATCGGCAAAGCTGTCTTTTTGTTTCAAAACAATTCTTTCACTAAAAGTTTGTATGAAAACCCCAGAGCTGCTCAGGCGGCTTTCATGTTATATTATTATGTCATACCCGGCAGCGCTTACCAGACTGACCCATGCCAGTCAGCATATCTGCCCACCGTTGTTCGAGATCTATTTCCCGTCCAATACTGCCTGCAGGTTGGATCTGCGTTCAACCGAGGTCTGTACGGCCTGCCGGATCATGGGCATGCTGCCGAAAATAATCACTTTTTTCCGGGACCGCGTGATACCCGTATAAAGCAGCTGCCGGGTAACAACCGGTGATATCTGTTCAGGGATAAGAATCAGCACAGTGTCAAATTCCGATCCCTGGCTTTTATGGACGGTCACGGCAAAGCCAAGCTCACATTCAGGCAGATCAGACAACCTGAAATGCCTGCTATCTGATTGCCCCGATTCTAATTGTTCTGGGGCAAACCAGGCCGTTGATATCCCGTTTTCTTCAAGGACCACACAGGTATCACCGTTAAACAGCAACCTTTTGTAATCATTGCGCCGGACCATCAAAAGCTTTTTAAATACAGGCCGATTTATACCATCTTTCCCTTCAGATCGTAATATTTTTTCACATAGATGATTAATTTGTAATGTTCCGCTGTTTCCTGAATTATGGGGGCACAGTATCCGAAAGCCGTCAAGGACAGCCATGGCCTGGTCACAAGATGCTGCATCCCAAAGCGGCTTGTACCCTTCCAGGATACAGGATTCAAGGCGGGTCTGATATCCTTCGTCTTCGTCGGTATCCACAAATACAAGATCAGGATAATCTGCCTTAAGGATATCTGCCACAGTATCCGCATCACTGACATTAACGGCCTTTGCAAGCTTTTCAATGCCGACTTTACCCCCGGACCTGAAATTAACATCCAAAAACACCCGGAAATCGGACAAAATATCTGCATGACACAGATCAAAAAACACGGCACCGGCCTGAACAGGAGAAAGTTGATTCATATCACCGAGCATGACAATACGTGCATCAGGGCTGATGGCTTCAAAAAGCCTTGTCATAAGCGCCATGTTCATCAATAATCACCAGGTCTGCGGCCAGGGGGTTCTCTGCATTGTGCCGGAACCCTGTTCCGTTTTTCACGGGTTTAAGCGCACTGTGGATGGTGGCCCCGTTTTTCAACCTGGCAGCGGCTTTACCGGTGGGTGCCAAGCACATCACCCGAGGAGGCTTCAGGTCATTTTCATTGGCCCAGGTTGTCAAAAGTGTCTGTATTATATCGGTAATATAGGTTTTTCCGGTACCCGGCCCCCCGGATACCATTATAAAACCGGAACAAAGGGCCTTTTTAACAGCCTGCTGCTGTCCAAAAGTCCTGTGGGTATCCCGGCTGTCAAAATAAGACGCCGGCCTGTGATTCACAAATTCATCATCAGGTCCGGAAATCTGCCTTTTAATCCGTGCTCTGATATTATCTGAGAGCCGGCATTGAAAATCATAGTACCGGGAAAGATAAAGATTGTTGTCACGGTCAAGGATCAAGGGATATTTAGCAATCCAGGATGCCATGTCATTTTCTTTTTTCCCGCAATTTGGGACTTCCATGCCCACCATGGCAGAATTTTCAAGGATATTGCACCAGGATTCGAGTTCAGGAAGCCGGATAAGCTCTTTTCCCTCAGACGTTTCCAGGACGGTACCGGCCAAGCCTGTAAGATCCAGACATATGCAGCCTTTGGAAAGCGCCCTGCAGGTCAATGCTGCGGAAAGAATTTCCAGCGGTTTTGCATCTTTAAAGATATTGGCCATGGTTGTGCAAAAATAGTAGTCCAGATGGGAAAAAAGTCCCGATTCATGGAGAATGCCAAGATTATTGAAGGAAAAGTCACTCATGCCCTTATTTTACCAGGAGGGATCAAAAAAAGTATGTGAGGGGCCGCCGGCACCCCTGTCTCTTTGACGGTGTTATTATGACTGTCAGGTGAATTCAATGGCCCTAATATAAAATCCGCCCCGTAAGAGGCGGACTCATCAAAATATGTGAACTACTCGCCCCGAAAGGGGCAGAGCTTCGGGAGTCAGGCTGCTTGAGCCTGCTCCTTCTTTTTTGACGCTTCTCAGCTATGTGCACATATTGCTTTTGCTCTATGCGTCTTACCGGTAGCTCCACGTCCTATACCCAAAAAAAAATTCTTTTTGGGCAACTCCGTTCCAGAGTCTAAAATTTGGTTGCTATATTACACTATGTATTAACTTTATGCGATGTTGTTCGCATAGCGAGTGTGGCCGCAACCTGCACACTCTTAAGTGAGTATATCCAATAGCAGATGAAAAATAAATAAAAAAGCTCGCTTGACCCACCCTTAAAAAGAGCGGAATTGCGCATCGCAACGTTCAAAAATGATTTATGCAATGGTGTGATGAATAGATCCTTTGGAATCATCCTTGGGTACGGACCTAACCGATGCTGAAAGACGGCGGTCAGGGCTTTTCCTTCGATCTTTCTTAAAGGACAAAGTAACAATCACACCGTCTCTGACGCTTTTCCTGCGGTCATACGGCGTCTTGCGCCTGTCTTTTTTGCGATTCAAAACATTGGTCTGATATCCACCGTCAAAGCCATGTCCTCTGTCTCCAGTTTCTATAATCTTATTGGCAACCGGTAGTATTTTATTTTCTGCATTCATAATAATAACTTATCTATCTATTCTTTTTCTTTTTTTCCAAAATCATTTCTAACTTCTTAAATACATATCGGCAACGAATATATATATCTTTAATATTTACAGAACAACGTGGTATTAATCTTTACTAAAGATATAATTAAACTGGAAATTTTCCCGGTGCAGGCTGCTACGGCTCATTTCTTATTTTCACACTCATCCACATATCTGTGGATTCTTAAAAATGGAATAAACAGCGTGTCTGTGGCTTCAAAATGTCTAATAAGCCAGTCCCGTAATTCCACAATGTCCTCAATGGCCAGATTATCAACGTCTTCTGCAATTTCACGACGAAGGCCAATGGCTTTTTTTATAAACCGGCGATGGGTCTTTGAATGGGTGTCAAGATCAGGATACCCTTTTCGGCCAAGAATTTTTTCCTCCTTTGAAAAAAAAATCTTGCCGAAATCATTGATCTCGGTAATCAAATTTGCCACATCCTTGGCGTCGCCCTTATTCGTCTTAATTTCAATGAGCGCATTAAACATATCCATAAGTTGTTTACGGCATTCATCAAGTTCAGGCACATCCACACTATATTTTTCATCCCATTCAATAAAATTGGTCATGGGTCACTCTCCTTTGTTCTTTTTTTTGTTTTTCCCCAGCCACAGGGTGGCCATCATACCGATGGATATCAGTATGGCAACAATTACGGCAAAGGTAATTCCATGCTGCCCGAACTGTGGGTAAATGACAAAAGGCACCAGATAGCCGTACAAAAATGAATGCAGCATTCCGATGCCAATAAGTCTGATTGCGATTTTTGTCACCCCAGTCGCTCCAAAAGCCGCTGGTGAATATTTCCAAACCCGCCATTGGACATGACCAGAACAAGATCTTTGGGTTTAAGTTCCAAGGCAAGAAAATCAATCACCTGGCCAGGGTCACGGAAATGGTGGGCGGCTCGGCCCCTTTTGCAAATATCTTCGGTCAGACGTTCGGGTGAAAACCGCTCTTTTTCAGGAATATTCTTTTTAACCCCGGGAGAACAGATGCACACCAGGTCTGCCAGGTCAAAGCATGCCGGATAGATAGCTTGGAAAATATTTCTCATGCTGGTATTGGTTCTTGGCTCAAATACGGCAACCAGGCGGCCCTGGGGATAAAACGGTTTGACTGCGGCAATGGTTTCCTTAACCGCTGTCGGATGATGGGCAAAATCATCCATCACCGTGATACCGGCAACCTGCCCCCTTATTTCCTGACGTCTTTTAACACCGCTAAAGGTTGAAAGCCCGCGGGCAATGTCAGCCTCCTCTATCCCCAGGCTGCGGGCTGCGGCAATACAGGCCGTTGCATTGAAAAGGTTGTGCCGCCCGGGCAGATCCGTTTGTATATTGATATCCGTACCAGGGCCTGTGATGCGGGCAAGGGTATGCAAACGACCCGTACCAGGATCCGACTCACTGCTCAGGCGATGGTCATGCACCTGCCACATGGCGTTGGGTCCGTAAGTCTGAAGTTCAACAACACCCGCCTGTTCCAGTACCTGCATCAGATTGAAGTTTTCCTTGCAGGCAATAATACGGCTTTTATCTTTGATCTTTGAAACCAGGGCATCAAAAGCCCGGCAAATATGATCCAGGTCGTCAAAGATATCTGCATGGTCAAATTCAATGCCGGTCATAATGGTTATAAAAGGGTCATAATGCATGAACTTTGGCCCCTTATCAAAAAAAGCCGTATCATACTCATCCCCCTCTATCACCATGTATTCCCCGTCACCGATTTTAAATGAGGCGTTATAATCCTTTAAAATTCCCCCGATCATAAATGAAGGGGAAAGACCGGCAGTGTCCAACAAATGTGCCATGATGGCAGAGGTGGTTGTTTTACCGTGGGTACCGGTGACAAGAATAATCTTCTTGTCATTGGCAATAAAACGGTTCACAGCCTGGGGCATGGACATATAGGCAAGCCCCCTTTCCATTACGGCAACGGCTTCCGGGTTATCACGTGTCACGGCATTGCCGATAATAACAAGGTCCGGAACCCGGTTTGGATCATCACTGATATTGGCTGGATCAAATCCGGAAAAAAGCGTAATCCCGTTATCTTCAAGAAAATCGCTCATGGGCGGATAAACGTTCTGGTCTGACCCAGTGACAATATAACCCATTTTTTTAAGGATACAGGCCAAAGTCCCCATGCCGGTACCACAAGCTGCGACCAGATGAATCCGCTTAATTGAATCAGCCATTAAATTTCTGCCATGACCTGTCGTGCGGCGTCCAGCGTGATTTCAATATCCTCGTCCGTGTGGGCCGCAGAAATAAAACAGGCCTCAAACTGCGATGGCGCAAGATAGATACCTTTGGTCAGCATGCCCCGGTAGAATTTTGCAAACCGGTCCAGATCACAGGTTTTGGCATCATTGAAATTACGCACCTTCCGACCGGTAAAAAAGAACCCGGCCATGGAGCCGAAATGCCCGGCCGAAAAAGGAATACCTGCATCATCGGCTGCGGCTTGAAGACCGTTGATCAGCATATCTGCCCGCCGGTCCATGTCAGCGTAAAGCCGGTCATCCTCAAGGGCTTTTAACGTGGCGATCCCGGCGGCCATGGCCAGGGGATTGCCTGACAAGGTCCCGGCCTGGTAAATAGATCCCCCAGGGGCAATCTGTGCCATTATTTCCCGTTTTCCGCCATATGCACCCACGGGCAGTCCGCCACCGATAACTTTACCAAAACAGGTCAAATCCGGATCAATATCAAAATAGCCCTGGGCGCACGCCCTTCCCCCGACCCGGAATCCGGTCATGACCTCATCAAAAATCAGCAGGGCCCCATGGGTTGCAGTCTCCCGGCGTACTGCCTTTAAAAACAGCGGATCAGGAGATACCATGCCCATATTCCCTGCCACAGGCTCAAGAATCACACAGGCGATCTCCTTGCCTTTTTCAGCCATAAGCCGCTCAAAACCTTCAATGTCATTGTATGGCAAAGATAACGTATTGCGGATCACATCAGCAGGGACCCCCGGGCTTCCTGGGATGCCCAGGGTAGCAACACCGGACCCGGCTGCCACAAGCAGGGTATCTGCATGGCCATGGTAACATCCGTCAAATTTGACAATAAGGTCCCGGCCCGTCACGCCCCTTGCCAGACGGATGGCGCTCATGGTTGCCTCAGTGCCGGAGTTAACCATTCTGACCATATCCACGGAAGCCACTGAATCCACAACAAGCCGGGCCAGTTCATTTTCACGTGCAGTCGGCGCACCGAAACTTGTGCCTGAATCCAGCGCTTTTTTCAAAGCGTCAACCACAGGCTTTGGACGGTGGCCAAGAATCAGCGGCCCCCAGGACAGGACATAATCAATATAAGCGTTCCCGTCAGCATCAAAAAGCCTGGCACCCTCTCCTTTTTCAATGAAAACGGGTTCTCCGCCCACTGAACCGCAGGCCCTTACCGGAGAATTAACCCCGCCCGGTATCAAATTTCTGGCCGATGAAAATAAAGCGGCTGATTTAGTACGTTCCATATTTAATCCTTTATATATATTTGCAGATCGTGTCACGGTTAACATTAATTAATCTTGATTAAGATGGAATATACCAAACTGAGTTGAAAGGGGTCAACTGCTTTGATTTTTGCCCGGCATATAAAATAGTGTCCCATAACATTTGACCTGATGGAAAAAGGCTTATATAAGTTAGGGTCGAATTATGAACGATGAATATTACATGATGCTTGCCTTGGATGAGGCAAAAAAAGCCGAAAAACATGACGAGGTACCCGTTGGGGCCATCTTGGTGGACCCGGCCGGCGAGGTAATCGGACAGGGATATAACTGCCCGATATCTGAAAACGATCCCACAAGCCATGCTGAAATCAAGGCCATTCGTTCGGCCTGCAGGCTCATAAATAACTATCGCCTGCCCAGGACAACGCTTTATGTGACCATAGAACCATGCATCATGTGCATGGGGGCAATAATCCATGCCAGAATTCAGCGGCTGGTATTTGGGGCGCCGGATCCCAAATGGGGGGCTGCGGTCTCACTTTACCAAATGGGGTCGGATGTACGATTGAACCATCAACCTGAAATTATTCAGGGAATATGTGAAAAACAGACAAGACATATTATTAAAAGTTTTTTTGAGGAAAAAAGGAGAAACCGTGACAAACACAGTTGTTGTGGGAACCCAGTGGGGTGATGAAGGAAAAGGAAAGATTGTCGATCTGCTCAGCGAACACGCTGATTATGTGGTCAGGTTCCAGGGTGGGAACAATGCAGGGCACACCATGGTGGTCAACGGAAAAGAAATTATCAGCCACCTGATCCCCTCCGGGATACTCCAGCAGAAAAAATGCTTTATCGGCAACGGTGTGGTGGTTGATCCTTTTGTATTGCTGGATGAACTTGATTATCTGGCGGGCAATAATATTGATGTGTCCCCGAACATGCTGGAAATCAGTAATCGTGCCCATATCATCATGCCCTATCACCAGGAGATCGACAAAGCCCGGGAAATAAAAAAAGGAAAGGATAAAATCGGCACCACCGGTCGCGGGATCGGCCCTTGCTATGAAGATAAGGCAACCCGCGTGGGTATCCGGTTCTGTGATCTTCTTGACTTTGATTTGTTCAAGGAAAAAGTTCAGACTGTCATGGAGGAAAAAAATTTTTACCTGAAACAGTATTTCAAAACCGATCCCATGGACCCGGCACTTGTTATTAATCAGTTTGAAACGATCCGGGCCCGGCTTCTCCCCTATATTTCAGATGTTTCCGTATCCCTTGACCAGGGCATCCGGCAGGGTAAGCAGATTTTATTTGAGGGTGCCCAGGGCACACACCTTGACATTGAACACGGCACCTACCCCTTTGTCACCTCTTCCACAACGGTTTCAGCCAACGCTGCAAGCGGCTGCGGCGTGGGGCCTGGACAGCTCAATGAAATTATCGGCATTGTCAAGGCATACACCACCCGGGTGGGCGCAGGTCCCTTCCCAACGGAACTATTTGATGAAACGGGTGAAAAAATCCAGAAAACCGGGGCTGAATTCGGCGCCACCACCGGACGCAAACGGCGCTGTGGATGGCTGGACATGGTGATATTAAAAAATGCCGCCCGTCTGAACAGCCTGACCGGACTTACCATCACCAAACTTGATGTTCTGGATGATCTGGATGAGATTAAAATCTGCACCGGCTATGAATATTCGGACAAAATCATAGCAGATTTCCCAGCCCAAATTGATGTCCTGGCAAAATGTACGCCTGTTTATGAAACACACCCCGGCTGGAAATCGCCGACATCAGATATAACCAATTTTGAGGATCTGCCTGAAAAAGCCAAAGCCTATCTTGCACGGATAGAAGAATTGTCAGAAGTCAAAATTAAAATTGTGTCCGTAGGACCGGGGCGTGAGGCCACCATTATCAAAGAAAATATTTTCTAAATTGACTTTCTCTTAATTCTGGTATATTAAATAACGTCTTTTGTGTCGGGATGTGGCTCAGCCTGGTAGAGCACCTCGTTCGGGACGAGGGGGTCGGAGGTTCAAATCCTCTCATCCCGACCAGCTTTCAAGACTTTTAGAAAATAAAATTTGGTCAATTATTGACCAGTGAAAATCTGACTAACTTTTTAAATAAAGCAGTCAGATTTTTTTTGCTCAAAAAAATAGTAATAAAAATTATTATCTATCCTCATCCTTAATCGTTGCGCCGTGAAAAAATTGCATGACGCCGATCCAGGCAGTCATCACAGAGCCAAAAACAATGTTGATAATATTTACGTTGTCTGCCGGCAGCGGCAATTCCGGGAACGGCAATTCCGGGAACACCATACACAATTCCACGCCAAGGGCCTGAATAAAGCTTTACCTGCAAATTGTCAGTGATCTAGTGGATCGGTTGATAGAAAAGTAACTGCTCCCCTATGATGCCCCGGCTTTCACCGGGACGGCCGGCTCTATAGTGAACTACTCACCCCTAAAGGGGCAGAGCTTCGGAAATTATGGCGTTTTGGCCAATTCCCTCTTTTTTGGCGTTTCTCAGCCATGTGCGCATGTCGCTTTTGCTCCATGCGGCTTACCGTTGGCTCCACGCCCTTTACCCAAAAGGACTCCCCTTTTGGACAACTCCGTTCCAGAGTCTAAAATCAAATTGATTGCTCGTTTCTTTATCACCTTCTGCGCGTTGTTATCCGCATTGTCAGTATTTCCGCAATTCA
>JAQYWJ010000055.1 GCA_030145005.1 Desulfobacter sp.
TCAGAATAAACATTCTAAATTGCAGGGTGTGCTTTTTCAGTGGATCACAGATGAAATAAACAGCCATGGATTGAACTGGTCTATCAACACCAGGCCCAATCCACAACAAAACATGAAAGTAATTTAATGCGTTATTTTGACTTTCATATAAAAAAAATAATAAGGATAAGACGGTATAAAACATGACAAATCAAAATGGATGGACAAAATCAAGCTGGAAAAATTATACGGCCCTTCAGCAACCCAACTGGCCGGATCAAAAAGCGTTGGAAAAAGTCACTAAAGATTTGGCGTTGCTGCCGCCGCTGGTTTTTGCAGGGGAAATAAGAACATTAAAGGACCTGCTGGCCAAGGCCTCAAAAGGGGAGGCGTTTCTGATCCAGGGCGGAGACTGTTCAGAAGATTTTTCCCAAGTTACGGCGCCCACCATCAGGGAAACCATGAAAATTTTGCTGCAGATGGCCGTTGTTATGGCCTATGCCGGTGGAAAACCTGCCATAAAGGTGGGCCGGATTGCCGGTCAGTTTGCCAAGCCCCGTTCGTCAGATACGGAAATTGTAGATGGCGTTGAACTACCGTCATATCGTGGAGATATGGTTAACAAAAGCGAACCCTCCATCAAAGCGCGAACCCCGAATCCTAAATACATGCTTAAAGGGTATTATCTGGCAGCCTCCACCTTGAACCTTTTGCGGGCATTTACCCGGGGCGGATTCGCAGCTCTGCACAGGGTGCAGGCCTGGAACCAGGAGTTTGTGGCGCAATCCCCCATGGGCCGGTCTTATGACCGTCTGGCCAAGCAGATTGACCAGGCCATCAAGTTTATGAATACAATCGGGATTCCCACGGATATTCCCCAGGTCAATCAAACCCAGATTTTTACCTCCCACGAAGCCCTTTTACTGCCTTACGAAGAGGCGTTGACCCGAATTGATTCAACCACTGGGGACTGGTATGATTGTTCTGCTCATATGCTTTGGATTGGAGAGCGGACCCGGCAGGTCGACGGCGCTCATGTCGAATTTTTAAAAGGGGTACTCAATCCGATTGGGGTCAAAATCGGCCCGGACCATGATATTGATAATATCAAACAGCTTATTGAAACCCTTAACCCTGAAAACGAACCCGGAAGATTGACCCTGATTACCCGAATGGGCTGTGACAATATTGAGAAAAAGCTGCCCTCCCTGCTTCGGGAAATTAAAAAAGAGGGGTATCATATTGTATGGAACTGCGATCCCATGCATGCCAATACCTATACATCGGAATCCGGACACAAGACCCGGGATTTCAATGATATTTTAAAGGAGATTACCCGGTTTTTTGAAATTCACTGGGCAGAAGGAACGATTCCGGGGGGCGTTCATCTTGAAATGACCGGTAAAAACGTAACCGAATGTGTCGGCGGTGCCAGAAATATTGTCAGTGAAGAACTTCACAATCGGTATGATACCACCTGTGATCCGCGACTCAATGCCGAGCAAAGCCTGGAGGTGGCGTTCCAGATCGCTGATATGATTAAGCATTAATAAAAAGGGTAATATGATCACGAAAACAAAATTTAAAGCCGGTGCCGTGCAGTTTGATGTGAAAAACGGTGATGTCCGGGGCAACCTCTCTGTTGCCCTTGCGCATCTGGAGCAACTGGCGGATCAGGGCGCATGCCTTGGGGTCTGCCCTGAGTTTTTTTTAACCGGATTTGATAATGAAAATATAAACCGGCTTATGCCGGTTGTGGAAGAGGGGATTCAAAGTCTGGCTGAATTTGCCCGGAAGCGGTCCATGGCCGTTGCCGGAAGTCTGCCTGAGCAAAAGAACGGGCAGATATTCAATACCCTCTATTTAATTGACCGGGACGGCGAGATCCGGGCCCGGTACCGCAAACTGCATCTGTTTCCTTTGACCGGTGAGGATTTGTACTATACCCGGGGAGATGAGATGGTGACGGCAGACACCAGCCTGGGCCGCGTCGGGACAATGATCTGCTATGATCTGCGATTCCCCGAGCTTGCCCGCCGCCTTTTCCTTGACGGGGCGCGGCTTTTTGTGCTCAGCGCCCAATGGCCCCTTGCCCGGGTGGCACATTGGCAGGCGCTGATCCGGGCAAGGGCCATTGAAAACCAGGCCTGGTTTGTCTGCAGCAACCGTGCAGGCACGGACCCTGACGGGCTTGTTTTTCCGGGCAGTTCCATGATCGTTGATCCCAACGGTTCTGTTCTTGCTCTGGGCGATGATAAGCCAGGTATCATCATGGCTGACATTGACATGGACCTGGTTGACCTGGTGCGGCAAACCATCCCCGTTGGACAGGATCGCAGGGGAGATATCTACGGTTAATATGGATAATAAAATTGTTACCCTGGATGAGATGTGTCGTCTGTCCCGTGAATACAAAACCCTTGGCCGGATCGTAGTGTTTACCAACGGCTGCTTTGATATTCTTCATGCAGGCCATGTGGCCTACCTTGAAAAAGCGAAATCATTCGGGGATGTACTGGTACTGGGTCTGAACTCCGATGCGTCCGTTCGGCAGATCAAAGGCGATCTTCGGCCGGTAATCTGCCAGGAGCAGCGGGCTCGCGTTGTGGCGGCCCTAAGCTGTGTGGATCATGTGGTGCTGTTCGATGCGCCTGATCCGGAAGATTTGATTCGGAGCATTGTTCCCCATGTTCTGGTCAAGGGGGCGGACTGGCCCGAGGATAAAATCATTGGGGCCAAATTTGTCAAAGGCTGCGGCGGGCGCTTGGCGCGCGTGGCTTTTGAGGAAAATATTTCCACATCAAAAATCATTGAACGCATTGGACAAAGATTTTATGGCGGTTCTTAGCCCTTTAACATTTGATCATCTGAATGTTTTCCCTGGGCTGGTTCATGGCGTTTTTTCCAGGGCCGAAGGATACAGCAAAGGTCCCTTTCTAGGATTGAATGTCGGATTGAGCACCGGAGATGACCCTGATATTGTAAACCGGAACAGGGCTTTGATGCTGTCATCTACAGGTCTGACCCGGGTTCTATTTCTAAATCAGGTGCATGGCACTGACATTGCTGTGATTAAATCAGAAAACGATGCGGCAGGTGCTGTCTGGAAAGGGCAGGGGACGGCACCTTCTAAAATATTTAAAGCAGATGCCGCTGTTACAAATCTTAAAGGCTTAGGGCTTGTGATCCAGGTGGCAGACTGCCAGGCCGTAGTCCTGTACGACCCGCAAAAAGAGGTAATTGCCAATGTCCATTCCGGCTGGCGGGGCAGTGTGGCAAATATTATAGGCCGCTGCATCAATACCATGATCACACAGTTCGGGTGCACCCCTGCAAGCATCCGGGCGGGCATTTCTCCCTCCCTTGGCCCCTGCTGTGCACAATTTATTAATTATAAGCAGGAAATTCCCAAAACATTGTGGCAATACAAAGAGAAGGCCCGCCCCTATTTTGATTTCTGGCAAATCTCCCGGGATCAGCTCGGGGCCCACGGTGTATTGGATGAACATATTGAAATAATGGGGCTTTGCACCCGGTGCCGTACGGATCTGTTTTACTCTTTCAGAGCAAACAAGGCCACCGGACGCTTTGCCGCAGTGATTGCACTTAAAATTTAAGGATGCCAAATAATGGATAAACCGGAACAGGTTTTTTTAACCCGCACGGTAAAAGCAGCGGGTTGAGCTGCCAAACTGGATCCAGGGGCCCTGGATAAAATCGTGTCAAAACTTGAACTGCCGTCCCATCCGGATTTGATCATCGGGCTTGAAAACCCGGATGATGCCGGTGTGTTCCGCCTATCCGAAGAGACTGCCATTGTCCAGACCCTTGATTTTCTGACGCCTGTGGCCGATGACCCCTATGAATTCGGCCAGATTGCTGCGGCCAATTCATTGTCCGATGTCTATGCCATGGGCGGCACGCCCATTACAGTGATGAATATTGTCTGTTTTCCGTCATGCGACCTTGAAGCAGGCATTCTTTCCCGGATTCTTGAAGGCGGGCTTGATAAAATTAAAGAGTCAGGCGCAGCCCTTGTGGGCGGCCATTCCGTGGATGATCCTGAAATCAAGTACGGGCTGTCGGTGACCGGCATCGTGCACCCGGACCGGGCCTGGGCCAACAGCCGCACAAAGGAGGGTGATGCCGTCATTTTGACCAAACCCATCGGCACGGGCATTATCTCCACGGCGATCAAAGGCGGACTTGCATCCGAGGACCAGGTTAAGCAGGCTGTAAAAACCATGTCTACCCTGAACAAATATGCGGCCCTGATCGCTAAAGATTTTCATGTTCATGCCTGTACTGATGTCACAGGTTTTGGGCTTGGCGGACATTTGATTGAAGTGGCCAAAGGCGCGGGCATGCGTATTGAAATTTATACGGAAAAGGTCGGGGTGCTGGACGGAGTAATGGAGTTTGCCGCCATGGGCCTGCTTCCGGCCGGTGCCCATAAAAACAAAAGTTTTTTTGCCCCGCATATCCGTGTGGCCAAAGGAACAGATCGGGTGCGAAGTGATTTAATGTTCGACCCCCAGACATCCGGCGGGCTTTTGCTTTTTATGGCCCAGGATCAGGCTGTGCAATGTGCGGATATTATGGAGAAAAACGGCATTCCGGCAAGATTGATCGGAAGGGTTAAAGGGCCGTATACCAACGGATTCCTTGATATTATGTAAAACGTTTTTTCACGTTGACTTCATCCGAATCATATGATATTTGCTCTCAAGATAATTTGAAGATCAAAGCTGCCGGGGATCGGCAAACAAGCTGCTGGTGAAAGGTTGATAAAAATGGCAGAGGAAGATAAGGGAAAGACCTTTCGTGAGCTGGGATATTTTGCAAGTCTTGGCATATCCGTGGCTCTGGCCATATTCATTGGGCTGGCACTGGGATACTGGCTGGATAATGTTTTTGACACAAAACCCGTCCTTTTACTGGTGGGGCTTGGGTTCGGCATAGCAGCCGGATTCAGCAACATTATCAGAGCCGGAAAGAAAGCGGGAAAATATTAAGAATATTATGGAAGAACTTGAGAAAATAGTAAACTTTATCATACGGACCAACTGGCTTCTGTTTATGGGGTCAAGTCTCGTGGCATTGCTTCTTGCCTCCCCGAAAGTGTATCTCGGGGTTTTTCTGGGCGGTCTGATTGTGACAATCAACTTTCATGTTCTCAAAAATACAGTGACCAAAAATTTCAACCAAAAGCGGGTATTGGAAAAGGGAAAATCTCTGATCGGTGCGCTTCTGGTTAAATATTATCTGCGTTTTGCATTGACGGCAGTGATTATTTTTCTGCTGATCTCAAACCGCAGTGTACATCCGGTAGGCCTTCTGGCAGGCCTTTCCGTTGTAGTGGCAAGTACGTTTATAGCAGCGGCAATTGAATTAACCAAAATTATATTCAGGGAGGCGGTTTAAGGTGGAACACCCATATCTATTTCTTACTTCGTTGTTTGGTCTGTTTGGTCTGGAAGATTGGGCAGGGGCCCATCCGCATGTCACTTACATGTGGCTTGCAATGATTGTTCTTGTTCTTTTCGGCTGGATCGGGGGCAAAAGTGTCACCCTTGTTCCTAAGACGGTTCAGAATGTTTTTGAGGTAATCCTCTCCGGACTTGAAGAGTTTATGATTGGTATCACTGGAGAAGAGGGTAGAGATTCCGCTCCTCTGCTGCTGACTGTTTTCCTGTTTGTTTTTTTAGGCAATCTGTTCGGCCTGGTTCCCGGATTCTATCCGCCTACAGCCTCCATCAACACGACTGTTGCCCTGGCTATCATTGTTGTGACCTGGAGTCATGTGATCGGCATCAAGAAACACGGTGCAAAATATATTAAACATTTCCTAGGGCCTGTACCGGCACTTATGCCTCTTTTCTTTGTTATTGAAGTCATTGGTCACCTGGCGCGAGTACTGTCCCTGACTTTGCGTCTCTTCGGCAATATGATGGGCCATGAGCTGGTGGTAGGCATTCTTCTGATGTTGGCCGGTCCTTTCCTGGTACCCCTTCCCATCATGGCAATGGGTATCCTTGTATCTTTGATTCAGGCCATAGTATTCTTCCTGCTGCCGACCATGTACATAGCAGGCGCCATTGAAGAAGCACATTAAATTTGATGAAACAGATGAAATAATAGTTAAGCTTTTTTTACGGGATTTTGGAAGAAGCCCGTTCGTTTATAACACTTTATTAAAGGAGTAAATCTCATGGAATTTCTCGTTGGTAGTGTCTGGGCAGCAGCTTTTGCCATAGGTGTCGCTGCATTTGGTTGCGGTATTGCTCAGGGTCTCGGTTTGAATGGTGCCATGGCTGGTATCGCAAGAAACCCTGAAGCAGCTGGTAAAATCCAGGTGAACATGCTGATCGGTCTTGCTCTGATCGAATCTCTGTGTATCTATGCTCTGGTTGTTGCGATGATCCTTCTGTTCGTTCATCCTGCAATCGGTCCTGCTGTTGCTGCACTTGCCGGACATTAATACGCAGCTGTTTAACGATACATTCGTTTAAAAAAAGGGCGTCTCCTTATGGAGATGCCCTTTTTGTTTTTTCTTGCATGGATACATGTATCCTGATATTATTTATTGCAACACATTAAATTTCTTCAATAACATTTTAGGGCCATGGGAACAATAAAGTCCGCCCGAAGGGCGCTGGATTCAGCCTGGGTGTTAATAGACCAGGCCAAGCCCTGGCTGTTCAACTACATCAATTCGCGGGAGAGAAGCTAATGACTGAGGATTCCATAGATTTCCAGCCGATACCCGGAGAAAATGCCGAGGACGGCCAGGTTCGGCATTTGTTCCGGGTGTCGGTCTCCTTAATAGATGATATCTGGGTAAACTTTGGCGGAAACGAATATTTAGTAATCAATTTATCCGCAACCGGTGTTGCCGTAAATGTCAGTTCTTGCCTTGAATTTGATTTCGGCCATATTATTGATGATGCTCGGTTAAGGATTGGGGATGTCCATATTACAGGGGTATGCGCCAAGGCGATCCACTGCTCCGTGAATGATTCAGGCAATTTTCAGTTTGGATTACAATGGGTGGATATGAGCACTGAAAACAAAAAAACGTTGGAGCAGGCCCTTGGGCAGCTTAAAGTAAAGGCCTTGAAAGTTAAAGACCTGTTTGAAGAACACCCATAAACAGAATGGTGACATTGGAATGGTTAAGAAAAAAAATGTCATGGACTGCCTTTTAGGCACTGATGACAAAGCGTTTGACGGTTCAGCAAAGGAGTTGGACTGCCTTATTTACAGAAGCGGCACCGATGAAGCTGAACAACATAGTTTGCCGGAACAGGTTTCAGAGCCTTCATGGACTTCGTTCAGGGAAAATGTTTCAGTGGAAATATGGGAAGGAAAGGCCAAAATCAGAGTAAAGGTTGGCGGTAATGACACATCCCATGTCTCCATGCGCAAACTGACAAGTATTGCTGTTGATGCTATTATGGCCGAGTTACAAAAGGAGAAGGATCAGTGATTATTACCTGTCCCAAATGTGCCAAAAATCATAAAGTAAATCCTGACGCGTTGAAACCTTTTGCAGATGCCGGCAAAAAAACTATTATGGCTAGCTGCAAATCATGCAAATTTAAATTTCCAGTAGCCCTTTCCTCTCTTCTGAGATTGGAAGAAAAACCAGTCGATAGGAAACGCCAATCAGGATCTGTGGCCAGAAAGATCTGCATCACCCTAAGCAAGGGTGGCGTAGGCAAAACCACTACCAGTGTGAATCTTGGTGCAGGTCTTGCCCTAGCAGGATATAAGGTTCTTTTAGTGGATACCGATACCCAGGGCCAGTCCTCTTATATTCTTGGAAAAAAGCCCGGTGCCGGGCTGACCGAACTTTTAACCCGGGAACTGTCGATTTCTGACTGCCTGACCGAGGCACGGAATAATCTATGGCTGCTTTCGGGCGGAAAATCCCTGGCAGGCGTTAAGCGTATTATTGACAAAAAAAATTTTGGTGCTGAGTTTACTTTGTCCGAAGCCCTAAGTCCTTTGGACAATCAGTTTGACTTTATTTTGATTGATACATCTCCGGGATGGGACCAGTTGATAGTTAATGTCCTTTTTTATTCAACCGAGGTGATGGTGCCTGTTGCCCTGGAAGTCATGCCTTTGCATGGGATGTCCGAGTTCATGAAAAGCCTTGGTGCCATTCAGAAGTACAGAAGTGAAATTCAACTAAAATACATTGTGCCCACATTCCTTGACTTGCGGATTAAGGGGCCAAAGGTGTTATACGATCAACTTAAAAAATTGTATCCCCAGCAATTATGTAGACCCATTCGCTATAATGAAAGTCTGGCTGAAGCGCCTTCCTTCGGGAAAACCATTTTTGAGTTTGCACCAGGCTCAACAGCCTCGGAAGACTATCGGAGTCTGGTTCGTAAGGTGTCTGGAAACGCATCCGCTCTTCTTAAATAATGTCTGTCTATAAAATAAATAAAATTTTTTGTTCAAGTTAAAGGCGAATGATAATTTTAACCACAAATATAAATTGACTGTCCGGGCATGCGCTTCTTTTCGAGCCTGAGGGTTAAAATTTTCATCCAACGAAGAAATTTGACAAAAAAGCTTTTTTTTGAATCAGGTTCAGCCACATCCGGTCTGATTGAGCCGATATTCGTCGCAATCATTTAGTGGTAACCAGGAAAATCATATGGGATTAAAAACCCGCATCATTACCTTTGTTGTTGTGTCTTTCAGTGTCATTACTCTATTTTTGTGTTTTTACATCACCCACCAGGTAAAAATTTTTGAATTAAAACGTCTGCGGGCACAAATTGACAAATCTGTCTATCTTATGCGGATTATCAATACCCTTCCCCTTTATAATGTGGATATGGAAGCCTTAAAAATGAACATGGAGACCTTTTTTGATGACGAAAATATGAAAAGCCTTGCCATCCATGATTCAGAAATAAATATTAATATCAATTATGAAAGACCGTTTCCTTTTGGCGGAACAGATATAAAAAGAAGTTTTGTCATTGACCATAATGGATTGAAGCTTGGGAGGCTGACGGTTGTTTATTCCACCGGCCTGATTGAAAAAAAACTGGCTAATTTTCGGACAAGGCTGCTTTGGTTTATTTTCTCCGTAATCCTTGTCATGGCTGTGGTGCTTGCTTTTTTGATTAATATTATCACTAAGCCGGTTGCAAGGCTTGCCCGTACCACTTCTGAGGTAGCTGCAGGGAATCTTGATAGGGAAATTGAACAAACAGGTGCGGGGGAAGTAGGGACCCTTTCACGCAATTTTGTACTCATGCGTGATGCCGTTAAAGAAAAAATAGAGGATCTGGCGCGTATCAATACAAGATTAGACGGTGAAATGCAGCAGAAAAATATACAGGAAAGAAAAATTTTGCACCAGCGTATGGTGATCTCCTTTGTGACTACATTTTTTCAACAATCCATGAACGCACAGTCCACACAGGAAATTGCAGAAATTTTTATTCCCATTGCCCAGGGCGTTGTACCGAGCCCCTATTGTTTTGTGGGGCAAATCTGTGACAGAGAAAATAATTTGAAAATTCTGGCGCTTTCCGATCAGGCCAGAAAACAGTTTCCCGGGTTTGATGAAGCGTATATAAAGCATGGATTTGGACAGCAGACACCCGGCAGGCTGGTCAAAGCAATTACTGATAAAACCCCTGTGATAACCAATAACGTAAGTTTGAACCCTGAATTTTCGTTTTTACCCAGGGAACTTCTGCCCATCGACACCATTATGGCACTCCCCATGCTGCACGGCAAGGATGTGCATGGCCTGGTTACTTTTGCAGGTAAGGAAGGCGGATATACGCATGATGACCAGGAGGCTGCCACAATGATGATTATGGCCCTGGTTGAAGCGTTAAGCCTTCGAATCCAGAAGGATGAAAAACAACGACTGGAAGAAAGGATGCTTCAGTCCGAAAAAATGGTGTCAGTGGGAGGACTTGCTGCAGGCATGGCCCATGAAATCAATGAATCTTTGGCCGGAATACGTAAGGCGGTCCAAATGATACGCAACAGTGTTGAAAACCCAGTTCCGGAAAATCTTGCGGCCAAGGATAAAAACGGTTTGAATTTTAATGTATTGGGTCAATATTTGCGTGATCAGGGTGTTTTTAATAATCTGGGCCAGATCATGGCGGCCGGCAAAAAGGCGTCAGGAATTGTTTCAAACTTGCTCTCTTTTTCCGGAGAAACCAAAGTGGATTTTGCTTTTGAAGATATTTCCCTTCTCCTGGATCAGTCGTTTGAACTCACATCCAATGAATATAGCCTGGAACCGGATTTTAATTTCAGTGCCATTCAAGTTATGAAAGACTATGACCCTGATTTGCCAAAAGTTAAATGCCGGGGCGGCGAATTAAAACAGGTGTTTTACAATATTCTGTCAAACGGGGCATATGCCATGGCCCGCAACACAGATAATCCGTGTCCGACTTTTTTTATGCGAACCTATGCTAAAGAAGGACAAGTATGCGTTGAGATAAGAGACAATGGTCCGGGTATGCCCGAAAATATTCGTAAACTTATATTTGAACCGTTTTTCTCCACCAAGCCTCACAAAGAGAGCGCCGGACTTGGATTGTCAGTCTCCAATTTTATCATAACGGAAAACCATAACGGCACAATTGAAGTGGAATCAACCCCCGGTGAGGGATCCTGCTTCAAAATTATGCTACCCATGTAACGACTTTAGGCCCATGGCCCTTAGACCACCCCGTTGGCTTCAAGTACCCCGAGCACTTCGGGAAAATCAATGCCAAGACGCTTGACCGTTTCAACGGTTGGGATACCGTTGGCGGTCCAGCCCCGGCGTTTGTAGACCGCATCTTTAAGCAGTTCGTATTGTTTTTCGCGCTTTTTGCGTAGAGCGGCTACTTTTGCCGGAACATCCATGGCGGAAATATCTATGCCATGGGTATCCTTTAACTGGGTGTCGTAACGCTCGGCCCGGGATTCGTACTCTTCATCGGTTACCGGACCCATTGCACGGTAGGGTATCGCATCGTGCTCCCGGGTACCGTATCCCATCTTAAGATTGAAAATCCGCTGGAAGTTGTATACGGCTTCACTCATGCTGATCAGGTCCTCGGGACTGACCTTTCTGCCGGTAACCGCAGAAAAAAAATCCGCATACCAGGCCACGTGTTTAATCACTTTAGCCGGCTCGGCGG
>JAQYWJ010000056.1 GCA_030145005.1 Desulfobacter sp.
TCTCTGGAGGGGATGTCCCGTCTTTCCTTGCCTTTGAACTGACGGAACAAATGGATCATGTCGTCAAAGAAATCAGGTAGCGCCCCGCCCGTGCCTTTGTTGATGGCCAGCCAAAGCAGTCTAAACGGGTCATTTCCAGTTAATACATTTTTTAAATTGGGATCTTGGATCTCTAAACCTGCATGGTCGATATAATCAAGGATCCTGATGGCCGCGGCATCATGCCAGTCAAGGTCATTCACATTAAAATCAGAACATGTCTCACCCCTATAGAATTGATATGCAGGCCCTTTATCCCTGATAGTGCCGAGCACCCATTCTTTGATCATTTTTTGGGCCGTTTCATGGGTGGGTGAATGGGTCATGATTTGTTTTAAGTTGGGATTTTCATTGAGTAACCGTTTCAACAATTTAATGGATTTAACGGGGACGATAACCTTATCTAACCTTACTCGTCTGGGCATATTACAACTCCTCTTTGGTGTGTAACGGAAGTAAGCGCAATGATGCGAATCAAACGGCTTATCTTCCGCAAAAATAAACAGGTGTTTTTTATTAGACGGAGTCCGGCAAAACGATCACACATCTCTGTATATTTGATGTTCGCGTTGGGTCACATGAACCCTGTCTTCTTCCCATTCCCTGATTTTGAGTGCCATCATGTTCCTGTAGATGGCCTCCCCTATGGTTTCTTTTAGAAAACTGCTGCCTTCGGCTTCCGCAAGGGCTTCATAAAGACTTCTGGGCAGAAAATCCTCATCCCAGACCTTCAGCCCGTAATCCTTGTTGTAGGAACTGCCCTTGTCCGCACTGCCGCAGTCGATTTTTTCCCTCATGCCGGCAAGCCCCATGGAAATCAAAACCGCCATCTGAAGATAAACATTGCCCGCAGGATCAGGGTTGCGAAGCTCAATCCGCGTGCTTTCAGGTGACAGGGTATAGGGAACCCGGACCATTGAACTGCGGTTACGAAGTCCCCAGCCCCTGACGACAGGCGCCTCTTTTCCCATGACATAGGCCTTATACGAGTTGACTGTGGACGCCATGATAATGGATGTTTCTCTGGCATACTTCAAGATACCGCCGATGAAATACCGGGCAGAATCGCTCAGTTGGTATTCCGCAGACTCGTCATAAAAGAGATTGCGGCCTTCAAAATTCTGCATGGAAAGATGGATATGAAAGGCATTCCGATTATGATTCTCAAAGGGTTTGGGCATAAAGCTGGCTGTAAAGCCGTTATTTTCTGAGATCTGCTTGGTCACATATGAAAAGAGCAGGGTACGATCCGCCGCTGAAAGGGCATCGGTGCATTCAAGATTGATCTCATGCTGGGACGGTGTGACCTCATGGTGGGTTTTTTCATACTGGATGCCGCATCCGGCCAGTACATTGACAATATCCTGGCGTATGAATTCACCTTTGTCCATGGGGGAGGATTCAAAATAACCGATATCATCGGAATGCTCCAAAACAGGCACTTCAGAATCCGTGCCCGCTGCAGCAGGCTCTGTGTTGAACAGAAAGAACTCATACTCGGGCCCGAGAGTAAACCGGGCCTGAAACTCTTTTTCAGCGGTCTTTAAAACCTGCTTTAAAAGATTACGCGGATCTGTTCCCGAAGGTTTGCCTTTTTCGTCGTAAATATCTCCGATGAGAAAACCAACACTCTTATCCTGGAAATCAATTTTTTTATAGGTCGACAGATCAGGCACCAGAAGGCGATCACTGTTTTCTACTGAGGTATAACCGGCAATGGAGCTGCCGTCGAACCCGACACCGGTCTTGCTCATTTTTTCGATCATGGCTGGATTGACAAACAGATTCATCAATCTTCCGTTGATATCAGTAAAAAATATTTTCGTAAAATCTACATCACTATTAGGGTCGCTATCGGATTGTTCCCCCATGATTGCGATATTCTCCTTTTCCTGTATCACCCTGCCAGGGCAAGCAGGCTTGTTTAAATAAACTCCGGGCCGCCGTTCGCCACGGCTTTGCCGGGAACGCATAAAGTTCCGGTCAGGCATCCAATGCCTTCACCCGGGTGGCAGGGCCTATACATATCACAAAATCACATCGAATTCTATATATTAAATTTCTACATACATTATGATTTATAAAGGTATAAAGGCAACGACCGCTGACTGATACGGAAAATAATACATCGAACTCAATATAAAAAAATCCAATTTCCAATCTATGTACTGCAGTATACGATTATCTTTATGCAAAAATTTTCCCAGATGCAGACGTTCCATTTCGGCATGTGCCCAGGGCCAGGTCATGTCGGTCTCCAGCTCACAGATTCTTGCCGGAACAGGGCAAGCCAGGGGTCTGGGGGCGGACCAAGCTATATCCTTTGTTTATGACCGATCCCTTAGCTTTTGCTGAATTTGATATTGGTTTTGAAATCAGAGGTGAAAACCGTCATCGGGAAAAACCTGAATTTTCGCAAATTGATTGTTTCCACTTGACTCAACAGCATCGTTCTGATGGGTCATTTTGACCCAGGAGCAAAACGCCCCCTGGAAAATAATTCCAACCATTTATAGAAGTTCTAATTTTGTTCTGTTTCTTCTTTTTCCTTCAAGATCAACAGCTTATTTTTATTTTTCCCCACAAAAAACGCTGTTTTTTCAATTCCCAAATCGCTTTGGCCCTACTATTGCTATCACTTGCACAAACGTTTTTGTAAAGCATGAACCTCAACAGGAGAATGAAAATATGTCAAAAGATGTAATTGGATCGGTGATGGTTGTGGGCGGCGGTATCGCCGGTATGCAATCGGCAATTGATTTGGCGGACTCCGGATATTATGTCCATCTGGTGGAAAAAAGCCCTTCAATCGGGGGCGCAATGTCTCAATTGGATAAGACATTCCCCACCAATGACTGCGCAATGTGAATTATCTCTCCCAAACTGGTCGAGGTCGGCCGGCACTTAAACATTGAGCTGCATACATTATCAGATATTAAGCAGATCTCCGGGGAAGCAGGCAATTTCTCCGTCACGTTAAACCAGAAAGCCCGCTACATCGATATTGACAAATGTACGGGATGCGGAGATTGTTCAGCCGTTTGCCCCGTCAGTTTACCCAGTGACTTTGAACAGGGTATGGGAAATCGAACGGCGGTGTTCAAACCCTATGCCCAAGCGGTTCCCGGCGCATTTTCAATCAGTAAAAAAGACAAATCCCCGTGCACCAACGCCTGTCCCGGTAACGTGAATGCCCATGGATACGTCTCCATGATCGGCGAGGGAAAGTACAAGGAAGCCATGGAGATTATCACCCGCACACTCCCCATGCCGGGGGTGTTGGGGCGGATCTGTCCTCATCCTTGTGAGGATGCCTGCCGAAGAGCGCAAGTGGACTCACCCCTATCCATTTGTACCCTGAAGCGATTTGCCGCCGATCAAGTGGATATTAATGATCTAACCGTTCCGGAAATCACACCAAGAGACGAAAAAGTGGCCATTATCGGTGCCGGTCCTGCCGGGCTGACCGCCGCTTATTTCTTAGCTCTGGACGGATTTAACGTCACGATTTTCGAGGCCCTGCCCGTGGGTGGGGGGATGTTGAGAGTCGGTATTCCCGATTACAGACTGCCCCCTTCCGTTCTCGAAAAAGAAATTGCCTGGGTCCAAAAATTGGGGGTTGAAATCCAATATGACACCGTCATGGGCAAAGACATCACGGTGGATAGCCTCACGGAAGAGGGGTTTAAATCGATTTTCTTCGGCATCGGCTGCCATAAGGATATTAAACTCGGCCTTCCCGGCGAAGATGAGGTCGAAAACGTTATTCCGGGCGTTAAATTTCTAAGGGATGCGGCCCTGGGCGACATGAAGGAGATTAAAGGAAACGTTGCCATTGTCGGGGGAGGGGACGTCGCCATTGATGCGGCCAGAACCGCCCTGAGGATGGGCGCGGATAAAGTCAGTATCCTCTATCGAAGAACCGAAGCGGAGATGCCGGCCCGGGATGAAGAGATTGAAGATGCCAAAGAAGAGGATGTGGATATTCAATTCCTGCGCGCTCCGGTTGAGATTGTCGCGGAGAACGGTAAGCTGACAGGCATCAAATGCATTCAAATGGAGCTGGGCGAGCCGGATGAGAGCGGCAGAAGACGACCGGTTCCCATTGAAGGCAGTGAATTTATCGTCGATGCCGACGTTCTGATCCCCGCGATTGGCCAGAAATCCGATGCGTCTTTCCTCAAAAATACCGATGGCATCAATCTCAATCGGTGGGGGAATTTTGATGTCGATCAGATCACGTATCAGACGTCCCGGGAAGGTGTGTTTGCCGGTGGAGATGCCGAGACAGGCGCCTCCATTGCCATTGCTGCCGTTGGCGCGGGCCGGGAAGCGGCGATTTCCATCTCCCGCTATTTGAAAGGCGAGGACATGGCGGCCGGTCGGGAAAAACTGGAAATCCCTCAGCAGAATTTTAATGCGATTCCCCAGAAAGCCAAAAAAATACCCAGAGCCCACATGGCACGTATCCCGATGGATCAACGAAAATCAGGGTTTACCGAAGTTGAACTGGGATTCACCGAAGAGCAGGCAAGGCAGGAAGCCGATAAATGTATTGATTGCATGGTGTGCTGTGAATGTCTGGAGTGTGTGAAAGCATGCGGTGCCAAAGCGCTGACAAAAGAGACCCATGAGGAAAAAGATCGAGAACTCGAACTGAATGTCGGTTCCGTTGTCATCTCTTCCGGTTTTTCACCGTACAGCCCTAAAAACCTTGATTTTCTCGGATATGAGCACCGTCCCAACGTCATTACGTCACTGCAATTTGAACGGTTGCTCTCTGCGTCCGGTCCGACGGAAGGGCATGTGGTTCGACCGTCGGATCATAAAGAACCCAAGAAAATAGCCTGGTTCCAGTGTGTGGGATCTCGTGAGAACAATCGATGCGACAATGCGCACTGTTCATCGGTCTGCTGCATGTACGCCATCAAGGAAGCGGTGATCGCCAAGGAACATGATCCTGATCTGGATGCCTCCATCTTCTTTATGGATATGAGAACCTTTGGTAAAGAGTTCGAAAAGTACTACATCGAGGCCAAGGAGAAGCATGGCGTCAAGTTTATCCGATCCCGCGTGCATACCATCAATCCGGTGGGGGATTCAGGGGATCTGGAAATCAGATACGTCAAGGAAAATGGGGAGCTAATTGTCGATATCTTTGATATGATCGTCCTCTCCATCGGTCTGGAGATCTCTCCGGAGCTGAAAAAACTGGCCAAGCAGTTCAATATCGAACTGACGCAAGGAAGCTTCGCCCAAACCGCAACCATGAATCCTGTGGAAACAACCACGCCGGGTGTCTTTGTATGCGGGGCGTTCCAGGGGCCCAAAGATATTCCCCAGGCAGTGGTGGACGCCAGTGCGGCAGCCACGGCCGCAGGCGAACTTTTAGCTCCGGCACGAAATACCTTAACGAAAACCAGGGAAATAGTACCGGAAAGAAACGTAATTGGTGAACGTCCCAGAATCGGCGCGTTTATCTGTCACTGTGGGGCCAATATCGCGGGTGTGGTGGATATTCAGGCACTGAAAGAGTATATTCAAACCCTACCCTATATTGAATATGTGGAAAGTAATCTTTACTCCTGTTCCCAGGATACTCAGACAAACATGACTGAGATTATCAAGAAGCATAATTTGAACAGGATTGTCGTTGCCGCGTGTACTCCCAAAACACACGAGCCGTTATTCCAGGAAACCCTGATTAACGCCGGATTGAACAAGTACCTGTTTGAAATGGTGAATATTAGAAACCATGTGTCATGGGTCCATAAAGCCAATCCCGATCAGGCGACGGAGAAAGCCAAAGAGCTGATTCGTATGTCCGTGACCAAAGTCGGTTTGAAGGCCCCTCTAAAAGAAGCCAAACTTAATGTCAACCAGAACGCCTTAGTCGTGGGGGGCGGGATTGCCGGTATGTCGACCGCCTTGAGTTTAGCCAGGCAGGGATACCACACCCACTTGGTTGAAAAAGAAGATCGACTGGGGGGACAGGCCCTCAATCTGTACAAAACCTGGAAAGGCGAAGATATTCAGCAGATGCTGGATGAGATGGTTCAACAGGTGGGTTCTGAAGAAAATATTCAGGTTCATCTAAGCAGCACCATCTCCCAGGTGGATGGGTTTGTGGGGAATTTTAAATCCGTCATTTCATCAAAAGATGGGGAAGAGGTGGTTGAGCACGGGGTGGCCAACATATCCACAGGGGCAACGGAATATAAACCCATTGAGTATTGTTATGGGAATAGCCCGAGAGTATTGACAAGCCTTGAGTTGGATCAAAAAATGATGGCAAATGATCCCATGGTAAATTCCGTGGAGTGTGCCGTATTTATTCAGTGCGTGGGGTCCAGGGAGCCGGATAGACCGTATTGCTCCAGGGTCTGTTGTACCCATTCCGTAGAAAGTGCGTTGGAAGTCAAAAAACGCAATCCCGACGCCGCTGTGATTGTCCTGTACCGGGATATCCGAACCTACGGCGAAAGGGAGCGAAAGTACATTGAAGCCAGGAAGGCGGGTGTCATATTCATACGCTATTCCCTTGATAACAAACCAACGGTGCGTGTTGAAGAAGAGGGCGTAATTATAAACACAACCGATCATGTTCTGGGCCAACCGGTAGAGATTGAAGCAGACGTTCTGACACTGGCCACGGCCATTGTTCCGAGGAAAGAAGAAGCGCTCGCTCAATATTTCAAGGTACCGATGAACGCGGACGGTTTCTTCATTGAAAGACACGCCAAACTCGGCCCCTCTGAATTTGCCACCGACGGGGTATTTCTATCCGGTCTTGCCCATTATCCGAAACCCATTGATGAAGCGGTGGCCCAAGGAAAAGCGGCGGCTTCCAGAGCGGTTGCACTGCTGGCCCAGGGTACCGTGACCACAAACGGCGAGGTGGCATCCATCGAACCGATGTCGTGCAGCAGTTGCGGGACGTGTGTATCTGTGTGTCCTTACTCTGCCCCCTCATTTATCGAAGAGGGACGGTTTGCAGGAAAATCCGAGATCAATGCCGCCCTTTGTAAAGGGTGCGGGCTTTGCGTATCGTCCTGCCGCTCCGGGGCGATCCATCTCAACGGTTATGACAACGACCAGATATTCGCAATGATCGGTGTCGTTTGATCAACCGATTAATGAAACATGGCAGGGGCACGGCGCGCCGGGCCCCTAAGCTCAAATAAATGAAGGAGAAAAAGACAATGTCAAAATGGGAACCCAAAATAATAGCATTCCTTTGTAACTGGTGCAGTTATGGGGCTGCGGACCTGGCCGGGGTGAGCCGGATGCAATATCCCGCTAATATCCGGGTCGTCCGAATTCCCTGTACGGGTCGGTTATCCCCCAAGTTCATCCTGTCCGCTTTTATGAACGGGGCCGATGGAATCTGGGTCTCCGGCTGACATCCCGGAGACTGCCATTACCTGGAAGGTAATTATTATGCCCGTCGGAAGTTCGCCCTGCTTGCAAACCTGCTGGAGCACATGGGAATTGAGAGAGATAGACTGCATTTTTCCTGGGTCTCATCAGCAGAGGCCGGTAAGTTTATCGAAGTTGTTCATACGGTAACACAATCCGTAAAGGCGCTGGGACCGGTCGAAAAAATGGTAAAAGCCGGATAAAGGAACTCACATGTTGGAATATACAGATAAAATCAGAGCGTTGTCTTCGCAACTTCTGAAAGAAGAAAAAGTGGACATGGTCATCGGGTTCCGAAAGGGACGTCGTCCCATGTCAAATGAGCCATACATGGCCAAACACCCGGATGAGGTAAAAAACCTGGTGTGGGACAGCAATTGCGGTATCAACCTGACGACCTATTTGACCGATCGCAAGGAAAAGATTGCCGTCGTGGCCAAAGGGTGTGATTCACGCAACATTACCACCCATATTATTGAGAACAAGATCAAACGGGATCAGTTGGTCATCCTCGGCGTGCCGTGTACGGGAATGATCGACCGCAGAAAAATCAACAACATCGTGGATTTTGAAATCAACGATGTCGTTGAACAAGGCGATACCATTGTCGTTAAAGGTGAAACCACTGAAACATCTTTTGTCAAAGAGCGGGCTCTGCAAAAAAATTGTCTGGTGTGTACTCACCGAAATCCGGTGCTGTATGATGAACTGATCGCACCAAAAGTTCCGGAGCTGACCGACGTAGACAGGTATGAAGATGTTCGCCGGGTGGAAACCATGTCCATCAATGACAAATGGCACCATTTTGAAGCGCTGTTGTCCAATTGTATCCGCTGTTATGCGTGTCGCAATGCTTGCCCTCTGTGCTACTGCCCGACGTGCTTTGTCGATGAATCCAGACCCCAGTGGGTTGGAAAAGGGGATGATCCTGTCGATACAAAAACTTTTCACTTCCTGCGCGCCTATCATTGTGCCGGAAGATGTACCGATTGCGGATCGTGCGAAAGAGCCTGCCCCATGGGCATAAATATGAGAGAGTTTACCACGAAACTGGAAAAGGACTGTCAGGAACTGTTTGGATGGCAGGCGGGTCTCTCACTTGAAGAACGTCCCCCCCTTGACTCTTTTAATTCCAAAGATCCGGATGCGTTTGTCAAATAGAACATATTTTCGATAAGGTCAATTTACCTATGAAGACAATTAAAATAGAGAAAGAAAGTTGGGTACAGGGGCTGGAAAAATTGCAAGATAGGTATCGCTTGTTTGGACCGATGGCGGATAAGGATTCTTATGAATTCAAGGAATTGAATTCAGGTGATACCCCGGTCCTTGAGCATGGGAAGCAGGGCAATACCAGACTTTCTGTAAAGTCTGTCATTTATCCTCAAAGCCAAACCATGTTCACCTATACTTTGGATGAGTCTAAGGACGATCATCATATCATGAAAGAGGTGGAGCTGAACGGCAAGCCAAGAGCCGTTTTCGGGGTTCGCCCCTGTGATGCCGCTTCGTTCAGGCTGGTACAGCGTAATTTTGACACGCCTGAATATAAGGATCCGTTCTGGATAAACCCTTATGAAGAGACGACGTTTGTAGGGATAGCGTGTGATGAGCCTTCAAAAACATGCTTTTGCACTTCCGTTGGATGCGGACCGTACAACGAGGAAGGACTGGATCTGCTGCTGGTCAACGAAAGTAAAGACGGAAATGACTTTTTCGCCAGGATTCTAACAAAAAAAGGGGATGATCTGGCGACGGCAGCGGGTTGGTTAACTAATGCAAATGCTGATGTTGATGCGGCAGCTGATGTTGATTTTGAATCACGCAAGAGAGATGCCGAAAAGAAAATCACAGCCAAAGTCTCAATAGATCAGTTGAAAGAGAAGAAAACAACCGATTTGTTCAGTGCGGATTTCTGGGATCAAGTCGGGTTCTCCTGTTTAAATTGCGGGACCTGTACCTACAGTTGTCCGACCTGCTGGTGCTTTGACATTCAGGATGAAGTCAAGGGATGCCAAGGAAAACGGATGCGAAACTGGGACAGCTGCATGTACACGCTCTTTACACTTGAGGGTTCCGGTCATAATCCAAGATCCAATAAAGTTCAGCGTGTCAGGCAGCGATTCATGCACAAGCTCAAGTATTACGTTGATAAGTATGACGCCGGTGTGCAGTGTGTCGGTTGCGGAAGATGTATTCAACTCTGCCCGGTCAACATTGATATCAGGGAGGTCTGTGAAACCATGAACACTTATACGCCTGCCGGTGAGGAAGCATAAAAAGGAGAAATACGGTGCAAAATCCATATTTGCCATATCCTGTTCGGATCGATGAGATCATTACGGAAACAGAAGATAGGAATCTAAAGACATTCAAGTTTGTCTTTTTGAATCCTGAGGATGAAAAGAAGTTTTCTTACCAAGCCGGTCAATTTGCAGAACTCTCAATCACCGGTAAAGGAGAGATCCCCATTGGCATCGCTTCTTCTCCCACGGAAAAAGGGTTTGTAAAGTTCACGGTCAACAAAACCGGAATGGTGACGGATTATTTACATAAAATGAAGGTTGGAGACATCATGGGTATCCGAGGCCCCCTCGGAAACAGCTACCCATGGGAGATCTTGGAAGGAAAAAACGTGGTGATCATCGGGGGGGGATTTGCATTCACCACCCTGCGATCCTCCATCGTATACATGCTGGAAAATCGGGAAAAATTCGGTGAAATCAATGTCATTTACGGGGCAAGATCTCCGGGGCTGTTATTATACCAAGACGAGCTGAAAGCGTGGGAAGCCGCCGGCGATATTAAAATGCACATCACGGTAGATGCCACGGATGATCCGGACTGGAAGTATAATGTCGGATTTGTGCCCAATATTGCCAAAGAGAAGGCACCGCCGGCGGATGAAAACACATATGCCATTGTTTGCGGGCCTCCCATCATGATTAAGTTCACCCAACCGGTTCTTGATGAACTCGGTTATGCCCACGATCACATTATCAACTCCCTGGAAAAGAGGATGAAGTGCGGCATCGGTATTTGCGGTCGCTGCAATATCGGTGAAAAATTTATTTGTAAAGACGGGCCGGTGTTTACCCTGGAAGAGTTGAATGCCCTCCCCAATGAGTAACTAAATCGATCATTCTGATATTGAAGCCTGGATTTTAAGGAATGAGACCGAAATAATTTAACCTGGGAGCGCGGGCGTCCCGCCCGCAGTAAAAATGCGGGCGGGACGCCCGCGTTCCCGGATATCGCAAAATGGGCAAGTTATTTAAGACCCGTTCCTAAACAGGATTGAAAAGATTTAAGGGTTGCACAAGATATTGAACGTTGAATTGTTGTTTATCCTGTTCATCTTTTCAATCCAACCAATCCTGTTCTGAAAATATCGATCAGTCCCGATATACATGGAGACTGTCAAGAATTCTGAAATAGGCCGGACTGAAAAAAGGATTGCGGGGCGATATCGTCTGAGCAAATCAGCTTTTTTTCAAAGGTGTAATGCTTGGCAAATTCAATTTCTTCTTCCATGGTATTCAATTTACCATCCAGCTTTTAGTCAATAATTTTACCGAGAATTGTGCTGTAAACCGGTCCCGGTTTTATAACGTTTGAGCTGAGGGGCCGGGTGTTTTAACCCGGAGCCTCAGATAAAAATTTTCATTTCCTTAA